>CAYNXW010000093.1:0-9075 GCA_964401265.1 uncultured Pirellulales bacterium
GAGGGCGAGTTGCGGATTGCATTATTGGATCTGCTGGAGCAGTATCATGGGCTGCCGTTGAAGCAGATCGACGTCCCCAAGCTGCTGGGCGACATTGTGGACTTGATTTCACGTTATCATATCGGGGTGCGGTATGATTTTTTCTTTTTGATCAAGGCGTTGGGCACGCTGGAATCGACGGGGCGGAATTTGTACCCGAATTTCGACATGATAGCCCATATTGAGCCGTTTATACGGTCGATGATGCTGCGTCACTATTCGCCGGGTCACCTTTGGGAGGCGTCGCAGCGGGTGACGGAGGATTTAGCGCGGCTGGGGCGTGAGTCGCCCGAGCATGTGTTGGAGATTCTGCGGCAGATGCGTAGCGGGCGACTGAAGATTGAGTTTCATCACAAGGGGCTGGATCAGCCGTTGAAGGAGTTGAACCAGGTAAGCGACAAGATCAACCTGGGTTTGATCGTGGCGGGGTTGACGGTGGCCTCGTCGCTGATGGCTCAGGCGGATCTGGGCCCGGAGGTGCTGGGTGTGCCGCTGATCGGGGGGCTGGGTTTTCTGTTGGCGTTTGTGGCGGGCTTTTGGATCATTCTTGACATTTTGCGGAACCGTCGCCGCTAGAGCCTTGGGCGTGGGTGCAGCTCGGGCGGCGAGCTAGAGGTACAGGCAGCGACCATTTCCCAGAGAAAGGGGCATGTTATGTTGGGTGGCACGTTTTCATTTACGAATGCGAAGATGCAGGGAGGGGCTCTGGCAGGCGAAGCGTTGCGTGAGAGCAGCAGTGCGAAACACGAGGCGTTGCGATTGCGGCAACAGGTGCGGGTTCTGGAGGCGAACCTGGCCAAGAGTATGATGATTAATGAGGCGTTGTGGGAGCTGATGCGGGAGCGGCTGAAACTGACCGAGAAGGACCTGCACGACAAGCTGTACGCAATCGACATGCGTGACGGGCAATTGGATGGTAAGAATCAACGGGGAATCGCGGAGTGTCCCAACTGCAGTCGGAAGGTTTCGCCACGTCATCCCGCGTGCATCTATTGCGGTACGGTGATTGACGTGTCGGTCTTCTCGATAAGCACATGAGGGGTGGGGCTGGTGCTCCATAGGCGCGGCGGCTTGGAGCATCGGGGGCTCAGAGGCAATCTGGACACGCAGGCCTGGGAGCTGTTGGTCGGGCAGAGGGCAGGGCTGTTTTTGTGTCTGGCGGGGCGTCTTTGGCTTGCCAGCTCCAGATGGATGTGTTAGCATATTCGGGTGATTTTGGCTTGATTGGCTCTTTACGTGCCGTAAGAGATGGCAGTGCGGAAGGTAGTGGTGGTCGCTTGCAGGGCTGTGTCGGCGGGCGGAAGACACCAAGACAGGGCGCCTGCTGTAATTTCTTTCTGGACAGATAATTACACACGAAGGTTGTAGCATGAAAAAGATCAAGATTGCGATTGCCGGGATAGGAAATTGCGTTAGCTCGCTTCTGCAAGGAGTGGAGTACTATCGCGACAAGTCGAGTGAGGACGCCATCGGGCTGATGCACTGGGAGATCGGCGGGTATCGTCCGTGTGACATTGAGGTCGTTGCAGCGTTTGATGTGGACAAGCGAAAGGTGGGCAAAGACGTCCACGAAGCGATCTTTGCCAAGCCTAATTGCACGGCGGTGTTTTGTCGCGAAATGCCCAAGAGCGGGGTGATGGTGCAGATGGGCAGGATCATGGACGGCTGTTCGGACCACATGAGTCAATACGACTCGGATCGCACGTTTGTGCTGAGCGATCAGCCGGAGCCGTCGCAGGACGAAGTGGTGGCACTGCTGAAGGAATCTGGAGCGGAGATTCTGTTGAACTACCTTCCGGTAGGTTCGGAGACAGCGACGCGGTTTTATGCCGAGTGCGCTTTGGAGGCGGGTGTAGCGTTCATCAACAACATGCCCGTCTTTATCGCGTCGGACCCGACGTGGGCGAAGCGGTTCGCGGAGAGGAATATTCCGATAGTGGGGGATGATATCAAGGCGCAGTTGGGGGCGACCATCACGCACCGGATTCTGACCGACCTGTTTCGCAAGCGAGGCGTCAAGCTGGAGCGTACCTACCAATTGAACACAGGCGGGAACACGGACTTTCTGAACATGCTCAACCGGGAGCGGCTGGCGTCGAAGAAGGAGTCCAAGACGGAGGCGGTGCAGGCGGTGACAGCGCATCGTCTGGACAAGCACGATATTCATATCGGCCCGTCGGACTGGGTGCCCTGGCAGCAGGACAACAAGGTCTGCTTTGTGCGTATGGAAGGCAAGCTGTTCGGTGATGTGCCGATGAATTTGGAGTTGCGGCTCTCGGTGGAAGACTCGCCCAACTCGGCGGGGGTGGCGATTGACTCGATACGGTGCTGCAAACTGGCGTTGGAGCGGGGCCTTGGCGGGGTACTGACGGGGCCATCGGCATATTTGTGCAAACATCCGCCGGAGCAGTTCACGGACGACGAGGCATACCAAATGACCAACGATTTTATCGAGGGGCGGGGGCAGGGCTCAGTCGGCGCCGGTCGGCAGGAAAGCTCGGTTGGGACGGTCACGCCCGAGGCGGCCGCCAAAGCCAGCCCGAAGGTGACCACGGGCGGGGCATAAGGTGCCCAGAAGAGACCTTTCGGTCAGGGTAGGCCGCCCAAGTAGTGGTCTACCCTGTTTTTTTTGCTGGGGAACCATCGCCTTACAGGTGGGCGGTTGAGAAGAGCCCTTTACCGGCGCAAGTGTCTCATGGGGAAAAAAGAAGCATTTTTTCGGTGCTGTGGCGTCATAAGCAGCGAACCTGGGCCCGCCTGAGGGGTCTAACAGAAGAGAACGAACGGCAAAGAGGCCTTTTTGGCCGGAATCCGGCCGCCATCAGCTGGAGAAGGTCCGGTCGCCAGCGTGGAGGTTCTTAAGGAGGTTGGCGCTGGGTGCAACGGGCTGTAGAATCTGCAGGTCCCATTGTGTGGGGCGAGTCGGTAGAGCGATAAAGGGGAACGGCGTTAGAACCTCTGAGCAAGGCAACCGTGGTGTGGAGGTGCGGCCATGACAGATAGGCGCGAGGAGCGGCGGGTATGTAACCGGCGTGAATTTCTGAGGTTAGGCGGTTTGGGAGCGGGTGCGGCCCTGTGGGGTGGCGGTCTGGGTGGCTGTCAAAGGCCGGCCAGAAGGAGCGGCCCGGCGGTGTGGCAATCGCAACCGATCTCCAGGCCCATTCGCGTGGGCGTGGTGGGTGTCGGCGCGCGTGGGCAACACCTGATGCGTATTCTGCTGGATTTCCCGGACGAGGTAGCCGTCACGGCGATCTGCGATACGGTGCCTGAGCGGACCGGCCGGGCTCAGGAGTTGGTGGCCAAGGGTGCCGGGGCCAACACGCCCGAAGAGCAACGAAGACCTCGTCGGACGCCCACGGGCTATACCGGGGGTCAGTGGGATTTTGTGCGGATGTGTGAGACGGAGTCGCTGGATCTGGTGGTCAATGCCACGCCCACGCGTTGGCACCTGCCCGTGACGGAGGCGGCGTTGCGAACGGGCAGCCATGTGGCGTTGGAGAATCCGCCGGTGGAACGCCTGGACGAATGCTGGGCGCTGGTCGAGGCGGTGGAGAAACACCGGCGTCACTGCATACCGCTGGTAAACACGACCTACTTTCGCAATCTGATGATGGTACTGAATATGGTTCGCCAGGGGCTGCTTGGTGAGCTGACGCACTGTGCGGGAGGTTACGAGCGTGATTACCGGCTGGTGATGTTCGATCAGGACGGTCTGATTTTTCGTGGCGAAGAGCACCTCAAGCACAATGGCAACCTCTACCCCACGGCGGCGGTGGCGCCTTTGGCGCAATACGCGGGGGTCAACCGGGGCGACCGCTTCGACTATCTGGTCTCGTTGAGCAGTAAGAGCCGGGGGATGAATGAAAAAGCCATGGAGTACTACGGTCCGGAGCACCCGCTGGCCACGCGTGAGTTTGCCCAGGGGGATGTAAACGTAACGCTGCTGCGAACGGTCAATGGGGTGTCCATGATGCTCTATTTCATGGGGCAATCGTACATGCCTTACGAGATGCCTTGGCGTGTTCAGGGCACGCAGGGAGTATTCGAGGGGCGCACCGTGGGCGAATCGCGTATGGAGAACCGCATCCACGTCAACGGTCGCACGACGTGGCAAAACGGGGATCAGTGGGAACATATCGACATGGCGGCGCCGACCGACGCGTACACGCAGGAGTATGAACATCCTCTCTGGCAGGCATTGGGCTCGCGGGCAGCACACTACAGTTACGGCGGGGCCGACTACATACAGATGTACCGGCTGGTGACGAGTCTGCGTGAGGCGACTGAGCCGGATATGGACGTCTATGACGCTGCGACCTGGAGCGTTTTGCGTGGACTGACAGAGAAGTCGGTGGCCCGGGGTAGCGTGCCGGTATCGGTGCCGGACTTTACGCGAGGCGCCTGGAAGCGCAGGCCGCCGCTGGGCATCGTGGGAGCCTAGTCTGTTGCAGGTATTGGCTGGGCCGCTGCAGTAAGGCAGTCCGTTTGCGGCGTATCCGGCCGATGAGCGTCCTGTGCGCGGCGGCGTTACACCTCTGTCAGAGTGGGGGTTCCGAGGTAGGTATGTTGGGGCACAAACAGGGGGCTCTTATCGGACGGGGCTCCGTTACCATTGGCCTAAAATGCGTGGTAGAAACTCGGTGTTGCTTTGAGCACACCTTTCGTTGTCCGTAACTGCCTTTTTTTCGGGGTTGGAGTGAAGTCCTCAAGAACTCATCACGAGTGCGCGTTAACCTGGCCTTATTCCGTGCCGATAACAATGACAATTGAGCAGGGTGACTGTATAAGCGGCTGGGCCTTATCGTCCACGCGCCGCACAATGTGACCGGTGGTCCGTTGGGTCGGCGATGGTCGCCCTCGCTGGGTATCGATCGGCGTGATCATGTCAACATTCCGTGAGGTTCAGCCATGAATCAAGACTTAGCCTTGGCGTCACAGGCGTTCGTTGGTCGTGCAGAGCCGGCGTGTATCGGCTATGCCAACCACGCCGACTCGTTTTTGGCCGGCAAAGAGGCCGCCCTGGCCGCCCAGAAGCGTGCGGTGAATCAGCAGCACGGTTTGGCCTTGGCTTTCTGTGGGGGTCGGCAGGACTACCAAGCCAGTATGGCCGGGATGCAATCCGTGCTGGGTGGTATCCCGATCATCGGGGGCCCGGCTATCGGCGTCATTACGAACGAGCACCTCAGCTACAGCGGCTACGAAGTGGGCCTGGCCCTGCTGGACGAACAGGTGCACGCCGAGCTTGCCTGGGCGAAAGGCCTGGACAGAGGTGAACGCGCCACGGGTGCGACATTGGGCGCTGAGCTGGCTGAGCGACAGACACCCTCGGATCAACTCGCTTTACTTTTTTACGACTCCGTCCGCCAGCCCCCTCCGCCCGCACCGGTACTCAACGTGTCGTCGTATCTGCTGGAGGGGTTTTACGGCGCCTGGAGCGGGCAAATGCCAATGCTCGTCGGCGCCGGGCTTATCGGCACGTTCGCGTTTGATCGTGGGCAATTGTTCATCGGTGACGACACCGCGGAGCAAGTCGCCTTGGGGGCAGTGCTTTCCGGCCCGTTTGCTGCGTCCACGACCATCATGCACGGCTGCCAACCGATGAGCGGCTATCACCGTATCACGCGTGTCGAAGGGCCTGTCGTGTACGAAATCGACCACCAGCCGGCGCTTGGCGTTATTGACCGTCTGATGGGCAATAAGGACTGGCAACATCATCTACCTACCGTTTTGCTCACGCTTGGGGTCAACCATGGGGCCAAGTACGCGCCCTACGACGAGCACAATTACGTCAACCGTCTCATCGTCAGCGTCATTCCCGAAACACAGGCGATCGTGCTCTTCGAAGCGGACTTTGCCAACCAGAGTGAATTTCAGTTCATGCGGCGTAGCCCGGAGCTGATGGTTCAATCGGCCCGCCAAGGCTGCCACGACGCGTTACGGCAACTGGAAGAATCCAACCGCGAAGGTATACTGGCGTTGTACATCGACTGTGCCGGCCGCACCGCTGCATTCTCGGGCGTCGAACAGGAGGAAGCCGCCATCGTCCAAGACCTCATCGGCTCTCGCATGCCCCTGCTTGGTTGCTATAGTGGCGTTGAGATCGCTCCGGTGAACAACCTCAGCCGCGGCTTAGACTGGACCGGGGTGCTGCTTATTCTCAGTAGAGAAAGACCATGACACGATTGTCCGACGCGTCTGAGACACTTCAATCCCAATGCGACTACGTCACGGGTCGGCTGGAAGAAGCTGCAAGCGAACTGTGCCGACTGGATGTTCTCAACCTCAGGCTGGCCCAGCAGAAGAAACAGATCAGTGCGGCCTTGGAGTGTATTCGGGCCATGGAAGCCCACATTCACCGGGTCTTCACGGTTGACCAGCTCTACAGCACGGTGCTGGATTGTATCGTTCTGCACTTGTCAGTTGACAGCTGCGCCTTGATTGAACTGGACCTGGAGTCTCAGCGTCTTCATGTTTGCGCGTCGGCGGGAGTCCCGCTTGCCGCCTCAGCCCTCTCGGCCGACGGTGTCCCTCGCATCGCCCATTTCAGCGACGAACTGGCCAGTCCCTTCATCGTGCCCCAGCATACGCCAGGCACGACGGCGGAACACATCTTACGGCGTTTGTGCGGGTCGGGCGATTTCATGTGGTGCCCTCTGCGGGGCAAGCCTCTTCATGTTTTGGGATTGCTTGTAGGCAACACCCACCATGACGGCATGACGAAATTGCCCTTTGACCAGACCACGCTGGACGCCTTGACGGCGATCGGAGCTGTGGCCTCGCAACGCGCGGACCATCTCCACGCGGTCCAGGAGCGTCTTCGAGAGCAAAGGGAACACATTGACTACCTTGCTGAAATCGTGAAGACCTGCCCCATCGCGGTGTTCGCCACGAATGAGCACGGGGTAATCGACTATGCCAACCCGGCCGCGGCCGCGCTGCACGGTTATGCCGCCGGCGAACTGCTGGGCCGGCACATTGCGACGCTCTACGGCCCCCGCGGCGACCAAGAACTTTGGCCCCAGATCCAAGCCGGCACCCGCGGCGGGACGGTATGGGCGGCGCAAATCCCCATCAGGACCCAACAAGGGCGTCAGATTGCTATTGCTGCGTCGGCGTATCAGCTGCTGGACCCCCACCATCATCTCAAGGCGTTCATTCACTTTCACCAAGACGTGACCAGCCGCGTGCAGACCGAACAACACCTGCGCACGAGTGAACAGCGTTTTCGCCACATTATCGAGAGCACGACCGATTACGTCTACACTGTGCGTATAGAGGCCGGCCAAGCCGTTGAAACCACTCACGGTCCCGGCTGCGAGCGTGTCACCGGGTACAGCCTCGAGCAATTCGACGAGACGGGCGACCTCTGGTTCCACATGGTGTATCCTGACGATCGCGCGGTTGTCCAGAAGCACGTTGCGTGTCTTCTGGCCGGTCATAACGTCGCGCCCATCGAACACCGTATCGTGAGCGGCCATGGCGACATTCGCTGGATTCGCAACGCTCCGGTTCTCAACTATGGTCCGCAGGGTGAGCTGGTTTCTTACGAAGGTGTCATCACCGACATTACCGAACGTAAACTGGCCGAGATAACGCTTGAAACGGAACGCGGCCAGCTTCTTTCCATTTTCGACAGCATCAATGAGCCTATCTACGTGAGCGACCCGGACACGTACGAGTTGCTTTACGTCAATGAGGCGTTCAAGAAGCTCTGGGGCGACAACGTCGGCGCCCGGTGTCACCAGGTTCTCCAGGGGCTTGACCAGCCGTGCGGCTTTTGCACCAACGCTCGCATTTTTGGTGCCAACACCGGCGAGCCTTGTATTCGCGAGTCTCAAAATCTTGTAACCGACCGCTGGTTCCGTTGCATTGACAGGGCGATCCGCTGGCCCAACGGTCGCTGGGTACGCTGCGAGATGGCCATTGATATTACGGCGCGTAAGAAGGCCGAAGAGGACTTGCGTCTGGCGAAGGAAACCGCCGAGGCCGCCAACGACGCCAAGACCACCTTTCTGGCCAACATGAGCCACGAAATCCGCACGCCCATGAACGCCATCATCGGCTACAGCGACCTGCTCGTCGGCAACACACTTGACGATGAGCAACGCGTGCAAGTCAACATCATTCGCGACGCCGCCGAGAGTCTGCTGGCACTGCTCAACGAAGTGCTCGACCTGTCCAAAATCGAATCAGGTAAACTTGAATGCGAAACCCTTGACGTGCCCCTGGTCGATCTGCTGGCCCATGTCGATGCTCTGCTGGGCCCCGAGGCCCGGACGAAGGATCTACGCTTCCAGATTGAGCTGGGCAGCGGGGTGCCCACTCTCATCCGCACCGATCCGACGCGACTGCGTCAGTGCCTGATCAACCTGGTCAGCAATGCGATCAAGTTTACGCCTGCCGGCACTGTCCGCATCCGTGTCGGCCGCGACGACCATCGGGATCATCCCGGCGTTCGCTTCGAAATTGAGGACACCGGCATTGGTATTGCTCCCGAGAACCACTCACGCATTTTCGAATCCTTCGTGCAGGCCGATCACGGAACCACCCGTCAATACGGTGGCACCGGCCTGGGCTTGACTATCACGCGACAAATCACGCGACTACTTGGCGGAAGCCTCTCTCTCTCCAGCGAGCCAGGTACAGGCTCGGTCTTTTCCCTGTGGCTGCCCATCGGAATCGACCCCAACACTCTCGTTGAATTGCCCGCCGGCCCCCTCCCGGCGACAAACCTGTCGCGAACCATGGTGGCGTCCCATCGTTTACAGGGCCGGGTACTGATCGCGGAGGACAACGCTGCCTCTGCCGCCCTGACCGAACTGCTGCTCAAACGGGCGGGTCTGAAAACCGTTGTCGTAGCCGACGGGCAAGCGGCTCTCAAACAAGCGGCGTTCCAACACTTCGACCTCATATTGCTCGATATCGAAATGCCGCGTCTCAATGGCCTTCAAACAGCAAGAGCCTTGCGGGAACGAGGCAACAGGGCGCCCCTGATCGCTCTGACCGCACGGACACTTAAGAGCGAACTCGACGCCT
>CAYNXW010000094.1:0-9061 GCA_964401265.1 uncultured Pirellulales bacterium
GGCTTTGATTCTTTTTCTCCCACGGTCTTTGCTGACGCAGACGGCGACGGAAACATCGATCTTATTGGCGCCGGAGAAACCAGCGGGGTCTTGGGTATTTACGCCTTTAAAGATGACGGCAGCGCTGTTGCCGGCACGGTCGGTGAGGGTGATGGCTGATCCTTGGGTGATGCGGTCGCTGGAGGCCGAGCCGCCTTGGAGCGAACGGAGCATGACCGTGTTGAGGCCTGCGATAAGGCGCCGGCCGGTGAGGGTGCCGGTGAGGGGGTCGGTCGCCGCAATGCCCAGGTCGTTGGCGGCGTCGGTGTTGTCGATGGTCAAGGAGCCGGCGCCATGGTAGTCGAGGGTAAGGCCGTCGCCGGCGTCGTCGAGGGCGAGGCTGACCAGGCGGTGATTTTCGGAAGTCAGGGTGCTGTCATAGTTCAACCAGTGGTTGTTGACGGCGTTGATGATGTCGCCGACGGTGTCGGTGCGCCAGATTTTTTCTCCGGCAATGGTCGTCCCCTCGACATCGGCGACGATGCCCAGGTCGGCGGCGGCGTGTCCGCCTTCGAGGTCCTCCACGATGAAATGGCTGAGCCGTTCGCCGTCGTCGTCAGTGGCAAAGGCGCTGCTCTGGTCGGTGAGGGTGATGTGATCGGCGGCACCGAAGCTAAAGGCGATCTTCATCATGCCGGAGAAGTCTGTATCGGCGTTTTCCGGGTCGTAATCGGGATTGATGGCGACGTTGCGTTCGTCGATTTTGGTCTGGATGAAGGCCTCGACGTGGCCCAGGGTCATGGGTTTGGTCTGCATTTCGGGCAGGGCGGCCAGTTCGTTCAGGTCGATATCGACGGAACGGCCGTTCTGATCGGTAATGCGAAAGTTTCCCAGGCGTACGCCGGCGCCGCCGTTGAGTCCCTGGAGGGTGTTGCTGGCGTCCGGCTCGCCCACGGTGGCAAAGAGCTTATCGCGCAGATCGACGGCGAAAAGGTCGAGCCCGTCCTGCTTGAAGACGAGGTCGTCGCCAAAGTCAAAACCGCGTACGCCGTTGCCGTCGTTGAGCAGGCCAATGGCTGAATCAAGCGTGATACGCAGGATGTCCTGGCCGACGATCTGGCTGGGATCGGAGGGGGAGGCCGTGCCCGCGATGCCGAGGCTCTGAGCGGTCAGGCCGGTAATCTCCAGCGTAGCCGTGCCGGCAGTACTGGTATCGGTGATAATGAACTGGTCGCCGGAGACGGTGGCCTCGACATTGAGGTTGGCTGTGGCGTTGATGGTGTCGAGCACGTCCTGGACGGTCATGGCGGCGGAGAGGTCGACCTGGGCGGTATTGCCCGCACGGTCGGTGATGGTCATGGCGCCGCGGACAAAGCCCTGCTGGCCGTTGAGAAAACTCAACTCGGTCGGCCGGACCATCTGACCGTTGCCCATCTCGAAGGAGAGCGTCCCCGTTCCCACGCTGCTGTCGAGGCTGGTGTAGCCGCTGCTGACGAAATGGTGGTTGCTGGCCAATTGTTTGACGGTGAAGCGGTAGTTTCCGGCGGTGGCGTACTGGTTGGCGGTGGCGGTGAGGATATCTTCGTTGGAGGAGGTGACGGCCTTTTGCTGAAAGATTGACTGTTCGTTGAAGGAGGCGGAGGCGGCCTGGAGGGCCATGACGCGAGCCTGAAGCTCCATCAAGGCGGTCTGCTGGGTGGTGAGTTCTTCAATGCGGCCGGTGAGCAGGTCGACGGGTCGCTGCTCAATCATCATCAACTGAGAAACGATATTCTCAATGTCAAGGCCAGACATCAGCCCATTGCTGCTGCTGATAGTACCCATTGCGGACTCCTTCTGGTCACCGTGAGGGCGGAGAGGCGTTTTGTTGCCGCAACAAGCCTTGGCGTTTACGCGCGCAGACAGTGTCGGCGTCTCTGCCCTCTTATTACTTATCGGCCAGAGGCTCGCCACACTTTAAGGCCGAGGCCTCATAGCAGGAGCACTCACCCGTCGAGGCAGGTGTAGGTTCCTACTAGAGGCCCGGGCCTAAAGGAAGAGAGCCACCGGAGGCGACTCCCAGATGTTTCACCAAGCAAACCGTTCACGAGCGCATCGCCCCGGCGTTGGTCAGCTCGGTGTGACAAAGCATAGGGGTCCGCCGGGTTCAGGGGCGGACCCCAGAAAGTCACTGCAAGACCATCGTGCAAACCCTGCCGTTTTCCTGTGTCAACTCCGCGGCCACAGGCGAGACGCCCAGGTACCATTGCCGACCCATAGAGAAAACCTCAGGGGTCGACGTTAGCCGAGCAGCGCCAGGACGCTCTGCGGCATGGAGTTAGCCAGAGACAATATGGAAGTATTAGCCTGCACCAGAATCTGCGCACGGGTCATGGCGGCGGTTTCGGCGGCGAAGTCGGCGTCACGAATGGCCGATTCCGAGGCCGTCACATTTTCCAAGGTGACCCGGAGACTGCTGATGTTGGTTTCCAGGACATTCTTCTGGAAGGCACCCAAACGTCCCCGCAAGGTAGTGATGTCCTTGATGGCGTCGTCAACGATGCGTTCGGCGGTGTAGAGGTTTGCTCCGGTCAAGGAGTTGTCGCCACCGCTCTTGAGGGTATTGAGGTAGCCGTCGGTGCCGTTGCCGAGGTAACTTGGGGCGACGTTCATGATACCGAGGGATTCCATACCGACGGCATCGACGCGTGAGCCAATGGCGAAGTCGGCCCCGCCCCCGGTAATGTAGAAGGTTTCGGTAGCAGTGGACAACCCGGCGCCGTTGGTGAGGTTGAGCTCCATATCGAGCATATCGGTACGGATGGTGAGTTTTTTGCCCTCGCCGGTGGCGCTGGTGCCGTTGATAGTGGCGCTGTAGTCTCGTCCGGCGATCTGGCCGTCGGCGGTGGAGCCGCCGGAGACGGCCGTTTTGACTTTGTAGCCGGTCTGCTGGGCGCCATCGCCGAGGATCTTAACGCTGACATAGGCGTCGGTGCCGAAGTCCTTGCTCCGAAGAATCACGAGGGTGCCGCTGGTCACGGCGGAGACACCGGTAATTTCGGAGACGGCGTTGACGGCCGTCGCCTGGTTGGCCACGGTGGTGCCTGCGGCCAGGGTCAGTTCGGTGGTGCCGCGATTGGAGCCGAGTTGCAGGGTAATCTGGTCGGTGGAGACGCTGCCCGAAAGGTACATCAGGCCGGTTTCGCCGGAATCGACGGTGTTAACGGTAACCGTCATGGTGGCGCCGTCGATGAGCTTGGCGGCATTGACGCTCAGTTCGTCGACGACGGTGCTGGAGACCCCACTGGTGGTGTAGGCTTTATTGCCATTAAGGAGTTTCATGCCCTCAAACTCGGTGGAGTTTGCGATACGGCTGATACTGTTAATCGCCGAGTCCACCTGCAGTTGATTAGCATCTTTTTCCTCATCGCTCAGGGCGCCGGTATTGGCCGCGGTGACCAGGAGCGATTTAATGTCAATCAAGAGCGAGGAAATCTCGTTGAGGGCACCTTCTGCTGTCGCGATGACATTGGAGGCACGGATGGAATTGTTGATGCCGGCGTTGATGCCCGCCATCTCCGACCTGAGGTTTTCCGACGCGATCAATCCTGCCGGGTCGTCCTTGCCCGAGTTGATACGCAGGCCGGACGAGAGACGTTGCAACCGTGTGCTCAGATCGGCGTTATTGCCAATGAGCTTGTTGATTGCGTTCATCGAAGCGATATTCGTGTTGATACGTGACATAGCGTATCCTCCGTGACAAGACAAGCGAAGACGTACTTCGCCCGCTCTGTCAGGCCCAGCCCTTGGCGTCCTGGCTGAACCTGAACGAACCCAACAGCCCCTTCACCGCACCCGCAGGCGACGGTGTCTGTCTCGACGCGATATCCCACGATACCGCCGTCCTGTGTCGAGAACAAACAGACTGCATTGATAGTTGCCGACGCCCTTAACTTGCGCGCCCCGGGCGCCGGCTCATATCAGAACCATATTCAGTTATACACGTGGTTTATTCAACCGTGTCGCATGAGGAATGCTTGGTGGGTTCCACCACACGGCGGCATTCAAGACCGCTGGCGCGGCCGGCCTGTTCTGCTGACAGGCTGCAAAGACATGAGCAGCAACTCCGTTGCGAACTCCGTGACGCCCGCCGGAAACCGATATGCGTCCTGGCCGGTTCCTGTTGGCGGGACTCGTCCTTGAGTCATAAGCGACTCACAACTGCGGGCCCTTTCCTGGCGTCCCAGGATTTTAGCAGCACCCGCGTGTTGCTTTGAGATTTTCGTCCGGTTGGTCCGGAAAACTTTAGTAAGCGCGGCAATATTTTTCGCGAGGTGTTTATGGGACGTGAAGGGCGTCGTTTCCTGGCTGGTCGTCGGGTAGGACGACCGCCGGGGCCAGCGTGCAGAGGGCAAAAAAAAACCAGGCCACCTCCTTAGCGAACCCCGCTGGGGTACTCACTAAGTAGGTGGCCCGGCTATCGTCAAGTCGTTGTGCCCGGAGAGGGCTTACAGGTTTAGCCCAGCAGGCTGAGCACACTCTGGGGAGCGTAGTTGGCCTGGGCGAGCACGTTGGTCGCGGTTTGCACCAGAATCTGCGAGCGGGTGAGCTTGGAGATTTCGGTGGCGTAATCGGTATCGCGGATGGCGGACTCGGCGGAACTGAGGTTCTCACCGGTCACCTGCAGCGAGTTGATGGTCACCTCCAGCGTGTTCTTCTGGAAGGAACCGAGTCGGCCGCGAAGGGTGGACACGTCCTTGATGGCACTGTCGACAATTTCCTGGGCGGTGTAGAGGTTGCCGGAACTGAGGGAGTTGGTGCCGCCGCTCTTGAGGGTGTTGAGGTAGCCATCGGTGGAATTACCCAGGCTCGTGGTGGCGACGTTCTGAATGCCGATGGATTCGAGTCCCTGGGCGGTGACCGAAGCCCCGAGGGCGAAGTCCGCCCCGCCGCCGGTAATGTAGAAGGTTTCGGTCGCGGTGGAGAGACCGGCGCCGTTGGTGAGGTCGATCTCGGCGTCGAGCATTTCGGTACGAATAGAGATCTTTTTGCCGTCACCGGTGGCACTGGTGCCGTTGACCGTCGCACTGTAATCGCGACCGGCTATCTGGGCGTCATCGGTGGAGCCGCCAGAAACAGCGGTTTTGACCTTGTAGGCAGTCTGCTGGTTGCCGTCGCCCAGAATCTTGACGCTGACATAGGCGTCGGTGCCAAAGTCTTTGCTGCGGAGAATAACCAAGGTGCCGCTGGTAACGGCGGAAACACCGGTAACCTCGCTGACGGCATTGATGGCCGTAGCCTGGTTGGCCACAGTTGTCCCGGCGGCGAAGGTGAGTTCGGTGGTGCCGCGGTTGGAGCCTACCTGGAGACTGATCTGATCGGTCGAGACGCTGCCCGACAGATACATCAGCCCGGTTTCGGCGGAATCCACGGTATTGACCGCTACGGTCATGGTGGCGCCGTCGATCAACTTGGCGGCGTTGACGTTCAGATCCGCGATCACGGTATCGGAGACGCCGCTGGTGGTATAGGCCTGGCCGCCGTTGAGCAACTTGATACCCTGAAATTCTGTCGTGTTGGAAATACGGGTGATGCTATTGAGGATCGAGTCGACCTGAAGCTGGTTGGCGTCCACTTCCTCGGAACTGAGCCCACCGGAGTTGGCTGCCTCGGAAAGCAGTCCCTGGAGGTCGAGCAACATGGCACTGACCTCGTTCAAGGCCCCTTCGGCCGTCCCGACGATGTTGATGGCTCGCTCGGCGTTTTTGATGGCCGAGGAATTACCCGCGATCTGCTTGCGCAGGTTTTCGGAGGCAATCAGACCGGCGGGATCGTCCGAGCCGCGATTGATCCTCAAACCAGTGCTCAACCGCTGCAACGACTGGTTCTGATCGGTCGTGTTGCTGTTGAGAACTCGGGCACTAATTAACGCACTGACATTGGTATTGATTCTACTCATCTTGCTCAACCTCCTGAGCTTATACTTGGCTCCGGCTTGAGGGTTTTGCGGGACCAGCCTCATTTACGTATTGGGCTCGTTTACCGCTCATTTCTGCCCTGGGACCTTTTTTTTACCGGAGTCCGGGTGTTCTTAATGTTCTGCAAAAAACTGGCTTTTTCGTTCTGGCCTACCGAGTAGCTCGGTCAGCCGCCGAGCACCTACAAGAATAGTGTCACGGCATAGGCACCCTTCCTTCCCTAAAACCTGACTCCCCTTTTCATGTGCCAATATCCACTTTTCGTCCGCCGACCTGATCGTCACCATGTCGGCAGAGGTGTCATCGTCCAGTAAAAAGAACCGACTTTAACGGTTAAAACGGGCCAAGGCTTATCGGACAGGACCTGTGCCGTTTACCCCTTGCAGGAGGCATAAAACGCGGTCAGGGGTTTCCAGGTACATGAAAATAACTTCAGGCACGTCCCATAAGAATGTGTGGTGGGAGTATCTCAGTGGCTTGTGCGCAGCACGGGGATTCCTCCTGCATGGGCCGGTAGATACCCCAGCATCAGAAAGTCGGCTCAGCGCAGAACAGCGTGAGATGAAGAGCCCCCGGCCATGGTTTGGCCCAACAGCGCAAAGAACAAGACACAACAATGGACGCTAGTTGTGTCTTGTCACGAAGAATACAAACTTCTCTGGACCCGTTGACCAAGGACGATGGTCGTCGAGTTGGAAGTCAGTCTCTATGTCAGTGGCTCACCAAAGCCTCGGGCGAGTTTTTGGTGCTTCCTGGTGGCGGTGCGGGTCTGGTCTTATGTGTCGGCCCTTGCGTTAAGGACGCGCTGAGGTCCGATATAGGCCCAGCCCGCTGCGCCGGTGCTCGCTTGGCTTACTGTAAGAGGGAGAGTACCGATTGGGGCGTCTGGTTTGCCAGCGCCAGGACACTCGTCCCGGCATTGACCAAAATCTGGCTTCGGGTCAGCGCCGCAGTTTCAGCGGCAAAGTCGGCATCGCGAATGGCCGACTCCGATGCCGTAACGTTTTCGAGGGTGGTGCGCAGGGAATTCATATTGGTGTCGAGGGTGTTGCGTTCGAAGGAGCCAAGCCGGCCCCGAAGGACGGACACTTGCTTGATCGCCTCTTCGATAATGAGAGACGCCTCGCGAGCGTTGCCGTTGACGAGCGAATAGGCGCCGCCGGTGGCCACTTCGTTGAGGAAGCCGGCTTCGGTCGATCCGAGCCGACTGGCCACGACCGACCGGATGCCCAGACTGGTCTGTTCTGATGTGTTGATGTGGGGGCCTAACTGGAACATGGCGCCGCCGCCGGTGATGGAAAACGTCGTGGTATTGCCGGCCCCGAATTGCTCGTCCAACTGCATTCGCAGGTCCAAGCTGCCGGTGTTAAGGGTGATTTCGCGCCCGCTGCCCACGGTGGTCGCACCGTTGATCGTGGCCGTGACATCGCGCCCGGCGTCGCGTTGCACCGTGGAACCGTCGGTGTCGACGCAGGTGAACGTGCCGGAGCTGCTGGGTAAGGCCCGTACCGAGACATAGGCGTCGGAGCCGTAGTCGACGCTCTTGAACGCCAGGCCCGACTGGGGGCGGGTCGCACAGAGGAACGTCGCCGAGACCCCAATGGCGGCCGTCACGGCGTTGATGGCCGAGACCATGTTGGATGTGCGGAAGCCGGAGACAAAACTGAACACTTCGACGCCGCGGTTCGAAGCAATTTCCAACGTCACCGATTGGCTCACCTGGCTGGTGCGAAACTGCAGCTGGCCTCGCTGGGCCGACTGAACACCTGAGACCTTTACGCTGAGATAGTCTTGCCCGCCCAGCACGGCGCTATAGATGTCCATTGCTCCGACCGCGGACGTTGCCACGCCGCTGGTGACGTAATCGAGATTACCGTTGAGCAAGTGCAGCCCGGCGAAGGTCGTGGCGTTGGCGATGCGAGTGATGCTGTCGATGGCGGAATCCACCTGGAGCTGGTTGGCTTCGATCTCGTCGGCGCTCAAGGCGCCGGAGTTGGCGGCTTCGACCGTCAGCTCTTTGATGTTGACGAGAAGGTTGGCCACCTCCGCCAAGGACCCCTCGGCGGTCGCGATGACGTTCGAGGCGCGTTCGGAGTTTTCAATCGCCTGGCCGATGCTACCGATTTCCGCACGTAGCGATTCGGATGCAATCAGTCCTGCGGGGTCATCGGCACCTCGGTTGATGCGCAGCCCGGTGCTCAAACGTTCCAACGTTTGATTCAGGTCGCGTGTCGAGCGTGCAAGTCCCACTTGCGCTGTCAGGGCCGGTATGTTTGTGTTAATCCTAGCCATCGTCAATCCTCCGTGACTAGCAGGGTCAGGTCAACGTGCATCTTGCCTACTCGACGGCGGGTGTTATGGTAACGCCCTTTTGGCCCACACGGCCGGTCGCCGAGGTTGACCCAATCATTTCTTGGGTTTGTTTTCTTGGTTCTCTTGGCTGGAGACGTCTTTGGGCAGCTCGGTGATATCTTCCAGGCGTACGGCGGCCGCCCGCTTGTTCTCCAGCTTGATCGCGTCGTACACTTCCTTACGATGAACCGGTATGGCCGCGGGAGCCGATATTCCCAAACGGACCTTGTCACCACGTATATCTACAACGGTGATTTCGATGTTATCACCGATCATTATTGTCTGGTCTTTTTGTCTGCTTAGCACCAGCATCGTCAGCTCCTGCGCCCTTTTGGGCAGTTATCTCGCGTCCCTGCGAGCATTTGTGGCAGGCTGTGGCATCCTTTAGTTTACGCCGCTACGCCGCGTGAGCCTTCGACCATGGACGGTGGTCCAAGGCGACGCGTTTCGCGTCTGAACCAGCCCTCTCAGGCGGTCAAGCTCGCGTGTTGGCGTGCCTCGTCCAGCTGCATCAATGGATGCCGCGTGCTGTATTTTTTTTCTGATAAGACCAATTGCCGGGCGCGACGGTTGGCGGCGTTGACCACGAGCGGCCCCTGCAGATTGCCGGTCAAGGCGTGCGTCACCTTGTTGATGACGATGAACACCTGGGCCTGACTCATGTCCTCCAAGCCAATCTGGCTGAATTCTTCAGGCTTGGCGGGCACTTCGTAGTCCGGCACAAACAGACAAGGATCGCACACCACAAAGGCAACTTCGGGCCGACTCACCGA
>CAYNXW010000095.1:0-9031 GCA_964401265.1 uncultured Pirellulales bacterium
TGTAACGTGTGGTAATCACAGGCCTTGCCGCCGCTAACGCTTCGAGCACCACCCGCGAACAGGCATCGTTATAGGTGGGCAGCACTACGGCGTCGACCGCGCAGAGCAGCGCCGGCATCGACCGGGTCGAGCCCATAAACGCTACGCAGTCTTCGACTCCTAACTGCTTGGCCTGGCGATAGTAAGGCGAAAAATCCTCTCCGGAGACCACCAGAATCCTAAACGGAGGCGTCCCCGATTCTGGCCGGTGCGTGGGCCCCTGGATTTGTTGCGGGTGCCGCTGCCGGGCCCGTCGTGCCGCCGCCAGCAGGGGCCTTAGGCCTTTAAGCCGCAGGTTCTCTGCGACGAACAGAAATGTCGTGCACCCGCCGTGGCGTTGCATCATCTCTCGCAAGGTTCGGCCCTGCTCGATGGCTGTTTCGTTCCGAATCACCGTGACGTTCACGCCGTTGCGAATTACCCGGAGGCGGTCCTGGCTCAGGCCGTAGAGGTCCTGGTACTGACTGGCGACATAGGCACTGACGGCCGCCACGATAGGCCCAGCGGGGGTCTGACACAGCTGTCGCTCGGCGGCGGCACGAGCCCGGCGGGGGCCGTTAAGCCCGGCGGTCCATTGTTTCCACCGCCGCCAGGCAGGCGGGTAAGAGCACGCATGTCGTTGGGCCCCAAAGACTTGCGAGCCGCCGCGAGGTTGATACACATCCGCCAGCAGTGTCGGGACCAGACTGTGGACGACATCAAAACTGCCCTTGGCCAACTGGTCGCCCAAGGCGTTTTGAAACTGTCGCCACCACCCTGTCCGGGACCGGGCCCGGACGGGTACCCGCATGAGGGCAAAGGGCAGCGTCTTGGCCGAGGCCATCGCAACGTGCCCGGCGAGCATGGTCACGTCGTGGCCTTGATTGGTCAAGGCGCAGGCCAACTCGCAGGCCGATCGCTCGGCTCCGCCTCGGTGCACGTCGAAGCGTTCCATTACCAGGGCAATGCGCATCTACAATCCTCGCCTGTCAATTTTGGTCGCCCGTCACGGGGCAGGAGTGCTTTGTCGTTTATTCTGTTTACGTTCTTGTCGCCGTTGGATGCGTGCCGCCTTGGCCGCGACGGAGCGGGCCAGTCGGTGGTGGCTTTTGTTGAGCCGATCGACGGCAAAGTAGCAGCGTAAGAACCGCAGTGCTTCCGCACGGGAGCAATAGGGCTTGGCAGAGTAGTACAACTGTGCCAAGTCTTTCACCCGCCAGCGTCGGCGGCGCAGCAGCGGTCTAAAGACCCGCTGCAGGTCGATGAGGCTTAGCTGTTCGTTGCCGGAGCGGTCCCGGCCGAGGAAGAGGTGCGCCAGGTACAAGTCGCGATGAAACATGCGGGCGTCTTGATGAAGCCGACGGACCAGAGTTGCCGTCGCTTCGCTGAGGGTGCGTCGCTGTTGCAGCATTTTATAGCGTTTCTGTATCTGTTTTTCGGCGGGTAGCAATCTTTCGAGGGCGTCGGCGTGGGACAGCTCTTCGCTGATGAAATAACTGCGTCCCTCGGTAAGCATGGATTTTTCGCATCCAAACGCCACCGGGCGGGGTACGGCGACGTCGGCCTGGGCCAGGGCGAGCGTATTGGCAAATTCGCGTAGGCCCGCCGGGGCCCATTCGAACCTCAGGAGGCCCTTGAGCCGTTGGCTCCATGTGCCTTGGCCAAAGCGTTTGAGGTAGAGGACGACGTCATGGCCTTGGTCGTCGGTGAGGCAGAGGCGTAGGCGTTGGCGTCGGCCCAGGCCGGGTTTGGTCAGGGATTGGCCGGCGGTGTAGTTGAAGACGCCCTGGAGGGTATCGAGGCCGTGTCGTCGGAGCAGGGACGCCAAGTGGCGGTGCGTCAATCCGGTGGGGGTGGGCAAGAAGTCCTCATCGTAGGGGCGGTAGGGCGTGTGGACCACTTCGCCGGCTGATGGCTCGCTGAGGGTGCCGTTCCAGGCGGTGGGCGTGGGAGTATCGGCGGCGGTGATTCTTTCGACAGCTTGCCAGACCTGGTCGAGGGTAATCTGCTGGAGGCATTGGTGGTGGCCTGGGTGACAGTGTTTCTGCTGGCAGGGGCCGCAGGGCACGTCGACGCGCAGGCGTATTTCGCCGTCGTAGCCGGTGGCGGTCCAGCGTGGGTCGGTGGGGCCGAAGAGGGTCACCAGGGGCAGGCCGAGAGCGGCGGCGAGGTGGCAGGGGCCGGTATCGTTGGCGACCATGAGGGAGCAGCGTCGGATGAGCTCTTTGAGATCGGCGGTATCGAGTTTTTCGTCAGCCGTTTGCAGGACGGTGGCTTGGGCGGCCTGTGCGACTGCTTGGCTGATGGCCTGTTCGGCGGGCGAGCAACAGACGATTACGCGATAGCCTTTTTGGGCCAGTCGGTCGGCCAGGGCGGCGAAGCGTTCGGTGGGCCAGTGTTTGCTGGGGCCGAAGGCGCCGCCGGGCACGAGCATGGCGAGCGGGTCGGGCTGGTTTACCTGCCAGCGTTGGAGCATGGCGTCGACACGGCGGGCGGCGGTCTTGTTGCTGGAGAGGAGGGGCACGGTTGTCGGCGTGACATCGGCGGGGGTGTTTTGACGATCTTGCAGGACCGTAATTGCGTAGTCGATGAGTCGTTGGTAATAAGCGGCCATTGAGAGGGGCATGAATCGGCGGGCCAAGCGTGTCGGTTTGATGCTGTGGGTCAGTAGGCCGGTCCGGCCGTCGCGTGCGTAGCCAATTCGTAGCGGGATGCGGGCCCAGGCGGCGTGAGCGGCTGATCGAAAGGAGTTTTTGAGCAGGATGACGGCGTCGAAGCGTGTGGCGGGACGGCGTAGCGGGGCGGCAAGGGGTTTATGTGCGGGCGGGGCTGTTTGTTTGAGCCAGTCGTCGCACAAGGGCTCGCCTTCGAGGAGGCGGCGGACTGAGGGTGAGCCAGCCAAGGTCAGATGGACTTCGGGCAAGGCGGCGCGCAGGCGGTGCAGGGCCCCGAGGGCCAGGACGGCATCGCCGAGGGGTGCAGGAAGCACCACGAGTAGGTTTTGGGTAGTCTTAACGGGTTGCATGTTGTGGAGTAATCACGATTGTCGGTGCATAAGCATGAGGGTGAGGGTCATGGTTTGGAAGGTGAGGGCGAGGAGGAGGCAGTTTTGGACGGCGTCGGGTTTGGCGTTTTCTCCGGCGTGGAACATGAAGGCGAGGATGAGGCAGAGCAGGACGAGCATTTGGGTGATGCCGGCGATGAGTTTGGGTATGGAGAACTCGGAGAAGGCTTCGCGTCGGTTGAGGTGTTTTAGTTCGCGGAGGATTTGGGTCAGGAGTTTTTCGGAGGCGGCCTTATCGCCGGGGCGGGCCTTGGGGGTGGTGTTTTTTGCTTTTGGTCGGTGGAGTCGTGCTTTTCGCCTTTCGATTTCGCTATGACGGACTTGTTCGGCGAGGGGGGAGGTTTCGGAGGCGGTTGTTTTTTGCGGGCCGGTGGGGGTGTCAGGCTCGTTGGGGGTTGAAGCGGTTTCTGCCGGCAGGGGGTTGTCGGTGGAGGGTAGCTGTTGGGCGTGGTTGGCGGGTGAGGGTGGCGTGGACGTTTGGGGGGGGGGAGGCAGCGGTGTGGTTGCAGTTTGTTGGGGTGGTTTGTTGGGGTTGGATTTCTCGGGTGTCGGTGGGGAGGTGGTCTGGTGGGCACTTGGGGTGTGGTTGGCGGTGTGGTGGATGATGAGGTTGGCGGCTTCCTGGAGGTTGACGGCGCGGAAGTCGGGCTGGGGTTGCTCGGGGTCTTGGGGATGGGCGTGATTGGCATTGAGCAGTATGGTTCGGCATCCGGCGCGTTGGCCCGCTTCGACGTCGCGGATATCGTCACCGACCATCCAGGATTGGTGGAGGTCGAGATCGTGTTCTTTGGCGGCCAATTGAAGCATTCCGGGGGCGGGTTTGCGCAGGTCGCTGGATCGTTTGTATTTGTCGACGACGCCTTGGGGGTGGTAGGGGCAGTAATAGAGGGCGTCGAGGTAGATATTTTCCTGGGCTAGTAGAGAGTTGAAGCGGTCGTGTATTTCGGCGAGGGTGCGTTCGGTGATGATGCCGCGGGCGACGGCGGACTGGTTGGTGACGAGGACGAGGCGATAGCCGTGGGCCTTTAGTCGGCGCAGGGCGGTGGCGGTGTGGGTGAGCAGTTGGACTTGTTCCGGTTTGCTGAGATAGTCGTAATGCTCAATCAGCGTTCCGTCGCGATCAAGGAATACGGCGTGTTGGGTCATCACGAGTCACCCGATGGGAGGTTATGGTTAGTGGTTTCGATGACTTTTTCGATGATGTTGGTGGTGCTAAATCCGGCTTTGAGGGGCATGAGTCTGACTTGTCCGCCGTGGGCTTCGACCCATTCCTGGCCGACGACGGCGCCGACCCAGTCGGAGCCTTTGACGAGGATGTCGGGGTTGACCTGTCGGATGATGTGTTCGGGGGTTTGTTCGTCGAAGATGATGACGTAGTCGACGGCGGCGAGGGCGGCGATGAGGGCGGCACGTTCCTGTTGCCTGAGGATGGGCCGGGTGGGGCCTTTGAGGGCGTGGACGGAGCGGTCGGAATTGATGGCGACGATGAGGACGTCGGCCTGTTTTTTGGCGAAGCTGAGGAGGTTGACGTGTCCGGGGTGGAGCAGGTCGAAGCAGCCGTTGGTAAAGACGATTTTTCGGTCGTGTCGGCGGTGCCAGGCGACATCTCGGAGCAGGTTTTGGAGCGATCGCATTTTGCTGGCTTCGCCGGTGTGTGTACGGTGCAGCTCGGCGGTCATCTCATCGCGGGAGATGCCTGCGGCGCCGAAGCGTTCGACCTCGAGGCCGCCGGCGACGTTGGCCAATCGCACGACCTCGTCCAGGGTGGCAGGTTCGGTCTGGCCGTAGTCGGCTCCGGCAAAGACGGCGAGAACGGCGAGGACCATGTCGCCTGCTCCGGTGACGTCGTAGACGTTGCGGGGGCGTGTGGCGATGACCTGGCCGGCGTGGCCTTTCTGGTACCAGAAGGAGCCTTCTTTGTCGAGGGTGAGCACGACGTTTTCGATGTTGCATGTGTCGGTGAGTCGGGCGGCGGCCTTTCGCCAGGTGTGCTCGTCGCTATTGATGGTGATGCCGGTGGCGAAGCCGAGTTCGCGGCGGTTGGGTTTAACGAGGTAGGCTCCGGCGTATCGGGCGTAGTCGGGAATGAGGGCGGGGTCGACGACGACGCGTTTGCCGGCGTTGTGTGCGGCGGCGATGACGTGTTGGCAGAAGCCGGCGTCGAGGAGGCCCTTGTTGTAGTCTTCGACGCAGACGATATCGCACCAGTCCAAGGCGTTTTGGAGGTGGTTGGTGAGGGTTTTCATGACGTTTGGGTCGATGGGCTGGCTGTTTTCTTCGTCGATGCGCATCAACTGCTGGGGATGGCGGTGCTGGGCGAGGCCGACGATGCGTTCTTTGGTCGTGGTGCATCGGTTGGGCAAGGCGAGCAGGGCGTTGGTATCGCAGCCGGGCAGCTGGGCCAGGAGGTTTTTGAGGGTGGCGCCGGCATCGTCATCGCCGACGGCTCCCAGGCAGGCCACCTCGGCGCCGAGGGCGGCCAGGTCGACGGCGACGGAGCCGGCACCACCGGGCCTTTCGTGACGTTCGGCCACGTTGAGGACGAGGACGGGGGCCTCGGGTGAGATGCGGTCGGTATTGCCGTAGACGTATCGATCGAGCATGAAGTCGCCCACGAGCAATACCCGTGCCTTGCCTGCCTCGCCCAGCAATGTGATGAGCCTATCTTCCATGAGACTGTAACCCCGGCCTTTTTTTGGCTGTTATTGCTATGTTGTTATCGCGTCAGGGGGCCTTCGGGCTGAGGGCCCTTGCGTGTTCCTGTACTCCGCGGCAGGGTAGTTTAGCACATTTTGTCGTGCGATGCTATTGAGAGGGTGGGCAGTTGTCCGGCCTTAGCTGCTCCAGGCCTTTTTGCGCAATGGCGTCATTCTGGATTGTATTGACGCAACACGGCCTGGAGGCAGGCTGTCAGTTGGTGGGCGTTGAGGGTGAGGTTCATGGCGACCTGGAGTCGGGCCAAGTGGTCCAGGGTGGGGGTGCTTTGGAGGGGTTGGAGTTTGACGTAGTCTTTTTCGGTGGTGATGACCAGGGCGGCGCGGGATTGGCGGGCCCAGGAGGCCAATTGGGTGATGTCGGCTTCGGTGTAGGGGTGGTGGTCTGTGAAGACTTTTTTGGTGACCAGTTTTGCGCCGAGTTTTTCCAGGGTAGCGAAGAAGGCCTGGGGGTTGCCGATGCCGCAGAAGGCGGCGACGGGGGTGTTGTGCAGCTGGTCCAAGGTGAGGTGCTGTCCGTCGGGTGTGAGCAGATGGGTGGGCTTGTGTTGGGCGTGTGCGACGGGTTTGTTCGTTTGGGCGGTGGGGTTCAGGAGGCTGGCGACCTTGTCGGTCAGGGCGGTGACTTGGTCGGGGGGGACGAGGTCGGAGCGGGAGATGACGGCGGCGTGGGCGCGGGCGAGGGCAGTGGCGGGCTCGCGGAGCAAGCCTGCGGGTAGCAGTCGGCCGTAGCCGAAGGGGCAGGTGGCGTCGATGACGACGATGTCGAGCTGGCGTGCGAGTCGGCGGTGTTGGAAGCCGTCGTCGAGGATGAGGACCTGGGCGTTGAGGTTGTCGATGGCGTGTCGGCCGGCGCGGACGCGGTCGGAATCAACGACGACGTCGATGGAGGGCAGTGCCTGGCGGAGGCAGCGGACTTCGTCGCTTTGGCCGGCGGTTGCTTTGTAGCCTCGGGTGAGGACGGCGGGTTGGAGGCCTCTGTCGGCGAGATGTTGTGTGAGCCAGGCGACGAGGGGAGTTTTTCCGGTGCCGCCGACAGTGAGGTTGCCGATGCAGATGACGGGGCGGTCAAGTCGGTGGGCGCGCAGTAGATTTCGGTTGTAGAGCCCATTTCGCAGGCGCACAGCGGCCGCGTAGGGAGTGCTCAGGAGGGTCAGGGCCGCCCGTGCCGTTTTAGCGGCGGTAGAGCGGGGTTTGCCGCTGACCAGTTCACGCCATTTTTCCGATAATGGCATCGGCCATCTCGCTCGTGCCCACCGCTGTCGGGTCGTCGCGGTGGGGTTTCATGTCGTAGGTGACGTCGCGTCCCTCGGCGATGACCGCAGCGACGGCATTTTCGAGGCGTTTCGCTTGTTCGAACATATCGAGGTGACGCAGGAGCAGGGCACCGGAGAGGATCAGGGCCGTCGGGTTGACTTTGTTTTGGCCTTTGTATTTGGGCGCGCTGCCGTGGGTGGCTTCGAAGACGGCTTTGTCGGCGCCGATGTTGGCGCCGGGGGCCATTCCGAGGCCACCGACGAGTCCGGCGCAGAGATCGGAGAGGATGTCGCCGTAGAGGTTGGGCAGTACGAGGACGTCATATAGTTCGGGTTTTTGGACGAGTTGCATGCACATATTGTCGACGATTCGGTCTTCGAACTCGATGTCGGAATTTTCCTTGGCGACCTGTCGGCTGACGTCGAGCCAGAGGCCGTCGCTGTGTTTCATGATGTTGGCTTTGTGGACGGAGGTGACTTTACGTCGGCCATTTTTGCGGGCGTAATCGAAGGCGAACTGGACGATACGTCGGGTACCTTCGACGGAAATGGGTTTGATGCTGACGCCGGCATCGTCGCTGATTTTTCGGTCGCTGTGGGCGTTGACCCAGTTGATGAGTTCGGCGACGTCGTCGCTTCCTTTGGCGAATTCGATGCCGGCGTAGAGGTCTTCGGTGTTTTCGCGGACGACGACGAGGTCGATGTCATCGTACCGGCTTCGGACGCCGGCGTAACTTTTGCAGGGTCTCAGGCAGGCGTAGAGGTTGAAGTGTTGTCGGAGGTGTACGTTGATGGAGCGGAAGCCGGTGCCGACGGGGGTGGTGATGGGTGCCTTGAGGGCGATGCCGTTCGTTTCGATGGACTGGATGGTGCTTTCGGGCAGGGGTGTTCCCTGGTCGGCCATGACGTCGACGCCGGCTTGTTGGACGTCCCATTGGATATCGGCGCCGGTGGCGTCGATGCAGCGTCGTGTGGCGTTGGCGATTTCGGGCCCGATTCCATCACCTTCGATAAGCGTCACTTTGGGCAAAACAATAATCCTCCGTATTTAATGATCGATTGCACAGCGGCGGGCGCGGGCACAAGGCCATTCTGCCGTCGTGGGTTTGACGTGCTGGCGTTGGGCATAGCTGCCGGCTCACAGGGTGTCTATGTTAGTCGAGGGTTGGGATCGTGTCAAAGCAAATCACGTGGGCTTGGTGGTGTTGTTTCCGGCGGGTTGGGCGCATAAGAAAACCCTCGGGGGTAACCCGAGGGCTTTCATAAATGTTGGCGGTAACCTACTCTCGCACTTACGCACTACCATCGGCCCCGGCGCCTTAGCTTCTGTGTTCGGAATGGGAACAGGCGTTTCACACCAGGTATACCCACCAACAATCCTATGATCGACCGTGTAGGTCGATGTTTGTTGGAAGAAGAGGGTGTATCCTTTTGCCAAGGGTCCACCTTTTCTATGTACATTGGACAATCGAAAGGAGCACAGTGAAATCACACGTTACGTCATTGGCGGTGTTGTAGTCAGCCAAAAAATGATACGGCCAAGCAATTGCTCGTTAGTACCGGTCAGCTGAGGGGATTTCGCCCCTTACACCTCCGGCCTATCAACCTGGTAGTCTACCAGGGAGCTCTCGCGGTCGAAACCGCGTGGAATCCTCATCTCGGCAAAGGCTTCCCGCTTAGATGCCTTCAGCGGTTATCCGTTCCCAACGTAGCTACCCAGCGATGCCCCTAGCGGGACAACTGGCACACCAGAGGTTGGTCCTACCGAGTCCTCTCGTACTAGGGTAGAACTGCCTCAAGATTCCTGCGCCCACGGCAGATAGGGACCGACCTGGCTCGCGCCGGTCTGAACCCAGCTCGCGTACCACTTTAATCGGCGAACAGCCGAACCCTTGGGACCGCCTTCAGCCCCAGGATGTGATGAGCCGACATCGAGGTGCCAAACCGCCTCGCCGCTATGGACGCTCGGAGGCGATCAG
>CAYNXW010000096.1:0-9016 GCA_964401265.1 uncultured Pirellulales bacterium
CCCAGACCACGCCAGAGGTAGCAGGACGGAAGCCCCGGGTATCGCCGGGGGTTTCCGAGACGAAGCACAAGAACGCGCCATGTAGAAGGAGTTGGCTGTGGGTACGGGATTCAGTCTGTCAGAGGTGTTTCGGATCGCCGAGGACATCGAACGCAACGGTGGCGCATTTTACCGACGAGCGGCCGAGGCAGCCAAGGAGGGGCCGGTCAAGGTGTTGTTTGTGGCGTTGTCGCAGCAGGAGCAGGAGCACGAGGCGTTGTTTGCGTCGTGGCGGCAGGAGCTGTGCGGTCGTGCGGACGCGCACTGGGTGGACCCCTCGGGAGAGGCGGAGGCGTATTTGCAGGCGATTGCCGACTGTCACGTGTTCGGCAAGGGCCCCGACATCTCGGCGGCAGCCGCGGAGGTGGATTCGCCCGGAAAGATTCTTGCCCTGGCGATCGGTTTTGAGCGCGACACGCTGGCGTATTTTGCGGCCCTCAAAGAACAGGTAGGCCCAACCCACCGAGACAAGCTGGACTTGTTGATCCGCGAGGAACTGGGTCACATCAAGCAACTGACAGAGGCCCTGGAGGGGCTCGATACAGACTAAGAGGCTCTACCACCACCGCCTCAACGCACGCTGCCGCCGCTACCGAAAAACCGCTTCCCGATTCACTGCACGTCGCAAGAGAACAGACGATCACGCTCCACAACCTGAAGCCACAGGCTTCACCGGAGCGACACAGGTGACAAGAAACACGTATCGCATAGTCGAGTATGTCCGGACAAACAAGGAGTGTTACGATGAAGAAGTATCGTTGTCTACTTTGCGGCTATATATACGATCCAGCAGAGGGGGATCCGGACAATGGCGTGACGCCGGGGACAGCCTTTGAGGATTTACCGGGAAACTGGGAGTGCCCGGAGTGCGGCGCCGGCAAAGACGAGTTCGAGCCCCTCTAGGCCAGCCTTGCGGAAATTACGGGGATCACAGAAAACCCGAAGCGGGGACGGGCATGGGGGCTCCCTGGAAAAATTTTGCCTTGTATCCGGTGCCAGAACTGCTATAATAGCGAATATCAATTGCTTTTTGAATACCACGAATAAGCCAAACGTCCTTGAGTAGTGTGTGCGCCGAGACGGTACCATAGACTTAAAGGTTAGAATAAGCCCGCTTCCATTGCAGGTGTTTGTCGTGCCCGCCGCAGGCTCCCAAGGCAAAGCCCCTTTGAGCCCAAGTGACCAAAAACCTTCTACGAATAAAAAAAAGGGGACCTGACGGCCGGCAAGAAACGCAAGAAGAACACGCACAGTCCTTTTTGGGTTTTTCCAGAATTACCATGTGTATGTATCGTCCGTGGCGGCACAAAGGCTAGAGTTTGCAGCGAGGTGTGGGCAGAATCGCCCGGGAGCAGGAGATGACTTTCAAGGCCATACGTCAGGGCCGAGACTTTCTCAAGGCGCATTTCGCCGAGACGCCGGTGACCGATCAGATGCGCGGTTTGTCGCCGCCACTGGCCCAGAAACCTTGCCCTGAAGGAGCCAGGTTGATCGACCTGGTGCCTCCTTCGGCGATGTCGGTGGGGGGAGCACCTTTGCGCCAGGTGATGGAGCAGCGACGAAGTTGGCGGGAGTTTGGCCCGGCAGCGCTGACCCACGAGCAGTTGTCGTTTCTGTTATGGGCGACGCAGGGGGTAAGGCGTGTGACCGGTAAAGGCGCAACGACATTTCGCACGGTGCCCTCGGCCGGGTCGCGACACGCCTTTGAAACGTACTTGAGCATACGCCGGGTCGAGGGGGTGAAAGAGGGACTTTATCGGTATCTGGGGCTGGAGCACAAGTTGTGCTTCCTCAAGCACGAGGAGGGTTTGCCCAAGGCGTTGGCACAGGCCTGTTACGGACAACATTTCGTGGCAGAGGCCGCCGTGGTGTTCGCCTGGACGGCGGTGCCTTACCGCATGGAGTGGCGTTACGCCACCGTCTCGCACAAGGTGATTGCGATTGACGCGGGACACGTGAGCGAGAACCTCTACCTGGCGGCGGAGTCGGTGGGAGCCGGGGCGTGTGCAATAGCAGCGTACGATCAGGAGGCAGTGGATCGCCTTATCGACGTGGACGGAGAGGATGAGTTTACAGTGCTTTTGTCTGTGGTAGGCCGGGTGGGTAAACTCTAAAAAGAGACCTGAGAGGGGCAGGAACAAGGACGGGTATCGCGACACGGGGAAAGGGGCTGCACGCGGGCAAAACGTTTGCGACACCAAGGCCAAGCCCGAGGACGCCGCGGACTCGCAGCCTATTGGTCCGGGGCGGTGTCTTGTCGAGCGCGGGTCCGCCGGGCGAAACGGGACAGGGGCAGGCCACGTTTCTTGAGCATGTCCAGCAGAACAGCAGCAAGAATCACGAGCCCGAGAACGACTTTCTGGGTGTAGCTTTCCACGCCAATGAGGTTCATCCCGTTCTGGATGACAGCGATGATGAAAGCGCCGACAAGGGTAGCAAGGATTTTGCCCTGGCCGCCGGTAAGGCTGGTGCCGCCAACGACGACCGCGGCGATGACGTAGAGTTCGTACATGACGCCGTAGGTAGGCGCACCGCTTTTGAGTTGCGAGGCCTGGACGACGCCCCCAAGGCCTGCCAGGGCAGCACAAGCAGCGTAGACAAAGATGAGGATACGCTTGACGGGTACGCCGGAGAGTCGGGCCGCTTCCTGGTTGCCGCCGACGGCGTAGATGTATCGCCCCAGCGTGGTCCGGGTCATGATGATGTGGGCGATGGTGTAGAGAAGGGCCATGAGAACGACGGTGTTCGGTATGCCAAGTAGTGAGGCGCCGCGGCCGAGCCAGATGAGGGAGTCGGGGACCTGGTAGACGGACTGGCCGGCGGCAACAATGAAGGCGAGCCCGTTCGCAACGAGCATCATGGCAAGGGTGACGATGAAGGGGGGTATGAGAAAGTAGGTGACCATGACGCCGGAGAACACGCCGACACAGCCAGCCAGGGCGATGGCGGCGAGGCAGGCGACAGTCATGCCGAGGCCTGAGGCGTCTTCGGCTCCGGCGAAATCGCGGATGAAGACGGTGGCGAGCACTGCGGAAAAGGCGATGAGGCTGCCGACGGAAAGGTCGATGCCGCCGGTAATGATGACCATGGTCATGCCGATGGCGATGAGAGCAATGACAACGATGCGATCGGCGATGGCCATCAGGTTGGAGCGTTTGAGGAAGTCCGGCCAGAGGTAGCTTTGAGGACTGAGCAGGGTGACCTTATCCAACGAGGGCAGCTCGGCAGCAAGGTTCTTAAGGAACGGCCATTGGGCGGCCTCTCGGGTGGCGAGAATCGCCTGCGGTGACCGGCCGGATTGGGCAAGGTCTTCCAACGCGTCGCGGACGAAGAAGGGTTCGCCGGTGAGAGTCTGCGAGGTAATGCCGGCGTGGTTCCGGGCCGCCCGGGACAGAGTATCGGCAAAGGCCTGGCCGTCGCGGCCGACGTTGGCAATGATGAGAATGTCCTGGGCCTCGCGGTGTTGCTGACGCAGGGTGCCCCAGAGGGCACTGGCTCCCTGGGCGCCCGCAGGGTGTTGTTCTTTGAGCGTGGCCATGCTGAAGAAGGCACAGAGCAGCAACAGAACAAAAACGATACCGTAGTCGGCGAAGAAGCGACGGAAGTAAGAGTTTTTCCAGCTCATGCAGTCTTATCCGATAGTTGTACGACTTAATATATCGAGAATACCTGTGGTCCCGGGGCGCTTCTGGCCACTACAGAAACGTTTTTTCATGGCTGAGCGACATCCGTGAAGAGGGGGTCCTTCTCGGCGTCTTTCTGGTAGTAGAGTGCGGTGGGGATGAGGATTTCGGGAGCGACTTTTTCACCGTTGAAATATTGCAGGATGGCCTGGACGGTGGTTTGGCCGATGCGTTCAGGAAACTGGACGGGGTCGGCGTAGATCTTGCCTTCAAGAATGGCCTTTTTGCCCTCGGGCTGGCCATCGAAGCCGACGATGACAATCTGTTTCGTTTTACCGGCAATTTCGACAGCGGCATAGGCGCCCAGGGCGGTGGGGTCGTTGATGGCGAAAATGCCGTTGAGATCAGGGTGGGCCTGGAGGATTTCCTGTGCGACCTTGAAGCTTTCGTCCTTGGAGCCTTTGCCGGGCCACGCGCCGACCACTTCAATAGGCGAGTTCGCTTGTTTGAGTTCGTCGCGGAAGCCTCGGGTGCGCAGGATGACCGATTCGATTTCGGGCAGGTCGATGATAGCAACTTTGCCCTGATTGCCGAGAGCTTCCATCATGGCTTGGGCGACAAGACAGCCGCCGTTGTAGTTGTCGGTGGCGATATGGGAGACGACCTTGACGTCGGGGTCGAGGCAGGCGATGTCGGCGGTGAAGACGGGAATGCCCGCCTGGTTGGCCTGTTTAATGGCAGTGCTGATGGACTTGGAGTCGCAGGGCGTCAGAACGATGGCACTGACTTTCTTGACGATGAATTCCTGAACCTGGTCCTGCTGTTTGGCGGGGTCGAACTCGCCGCTGGTGATAAGGACGTCGTAGCCTTGCTTGGCGGCTTCGGCTTTCACGGTATCGGCGATGACTTTGAAGAAGGGATTGGTCAGAGTCAGGACAGACAGGCCAATAACACCCTTGGTGGTGGACGTGGCGGTGGCAGCGGGGCCGGGTACGGGCGAGTCGTCCTTGGCGCAGCCGGTGACAGCCAGGAACATGGAAGCAGTCAGGACAATCGTAACGAGGGGTTGGGGTAAGCCAGCCATCATATTCTCCTTACAGAGCCGGGGTGGTTGCATAACAAGCTTTCCTAGAAGAGGCGTGCCTCTGAAGGCCCGCCCTGCATAATCCATAGTCACAAGACGCCAGCGAGCTCGCCACGACACAAAGGTCGCTGCGACCTCCAGTCTACGAACTCAAACCGGAAACGCCAATAGTGAAATCCCAAACAAGCAAAAATCAAATGGTGCCAAGTAGCCGCCCACGTTCTGCATAGACTCTGTCCCCCAAAGCTCAGGCCCGGGGTCGTTACGCGGTCGCCACGCGTGATGGACGGCGCGCCGCCGCCGCCGCCGCCGGGCGCGTTTCCAGTAAGCCCTTTCAACGAACCGCCGACCCCCCTATACTAGGCTCCATGGCGGCTGGAGGACTGATGGCCTCGCCTCAACCAAACAATCCGTTGCCACGCCGCGACAGGACGTGCAAACACTATGACACATGACAGACCATCTTTGCAGCCCAACGTCGAAGAAGGCGGGCATCTTCTTGAGATGACCGGCATCTCCAAGTCATTCCCCGGAGTCCGCGCCCTCAACGACCTCAACCTCTCCCTCAAGGGCGGCGAGGTCCTCGCCCTGCTCGGCGAAAACGGTGCCGGCAAAAGCACCCTCATCAAAGTCCTCGGCGGCGTCTACCGTGCCCAAACAGGCCACATCAACATCCATGGCCAGCGGCTCGCCATCAACAGCCCCAGCGACGCCCAGCACGCCGGCATCGCCATTATCTACCAGGAATTCAACCTCATCCCTGCGCTGAGCGTCCGCGAGAACATCTTCCTCGGCCGCGAAAACCACCGCGCCGGCTTCGTCAAACACGCCGACGAACACCGCCGCGCCCTTGCCCTGTTCCAACGAATCGGCATCAGCATCGACCCCGAAAAACGCTGCAACGAACTCTCCGTCGCCCAACAACAGGTGGTCGAAATCGCAAAAGCCCTGTCTGTCGATGCCCGCATCATCGTCCTGGACGAACCCTCTGCCACCCTCACCAGCCAGGAAGTCAAACGCCTCTTCGCGGTCATACGCGACCTCAAACGCCACGGCATCGGCGTCATCTACATCAGCCACCGACTCGAAGAAATCTTCGAAATCGCCGACCGCGTCATGGTCATGCGCGACGGCCAACACGTCGCCTCCCGCGCCGTCGGCGACATCGACCATAACCAGCTCATCGAGATGATGGTCGGACGTCAGATCGAAAACGAATTTCCCAAAACCGCCGCGCCCATGGGCGACGTCCGCCTCAAAGTCATGAACCTCCACCGAGGCCAGGACGTCCGCAACGTCTCCTTCAACATCCGTCGCGGCGAAGTCCTGGGCCTGGCAGGCCTCGTCGGCGCCGGACGCACCGAAATCTGCCGCCTCATCTTCGGTGCGGACCGACCTGACGCGGGCACCATCCAGCTCGACGGCAAAAAACTTCACATCCGCTCACCTCGCGACGCGATCGAAAAAGGCATCTGCCTGCTCACCGAAGACCGAAAAGCCCACGGGCTCATCCTCAACCACTCCGTCCGCGAAAACTTCGCGCTGCCCAACCTGGCCCGCTTTGCCCCCCTCGGCCTCGTCAACCATCGACGCGAACGAAACGCCCTGGCCCGATACGTCGACCACTTGCGCATCAAGATTCCCCACTACAACGAAATCGTCAAGAACCTCTCCGGCGGCAACCAGCAAAAAGTCGTCCTCGCTAAATGGCTCGAACGTAACTGCGACGTCATCATCTTCGACGAACCCACCCGCGGCATCGACGTCGGCGCCAAATACGAACTCTACCTCCTCATCAACCACCTCGCCCAACAGGGAAAAGCCATCCTTATGGTCAGCTCCGAACTGCCCGAAATCCTCGGTATGAGCGACCGTATCCTCGTCATGCACCAGGGACGAATCACCGGAGAAATCACCGATGTTCGCAATGCCACCCAGGAACAAATCATGCAATTGGCCGTCGCCTGAGCCGTGCTGATACGCCGGCCGAACGCAAAAGTCCCCCCATCCTCCAACGCCCACGCCGCACCGCCAACCGCGAGCTGCCTCAACGTCGCATGTGCACCTATTCAAGGACGTGAAAAACCAGGCGAGCCAACGCTGTATTGTCAATGTACTGGCCTCGAACCGGGTCCAGCCGCAGGCACGCGTTGCTCAAAAGCCAACCACATTGACGCCCTTTGGCGTAAAACGGCACAAGGCTGTTACTGTGGCCCCGGCTGTGCCAGGCAGCGCCCGGCATCTGGCCTGCCCCCTTGTTGACCAGACTCTGCCAACACGGCTGTTCGTTTTCTGAGCCAGACCCCGGCCCATTGAGATAGCCTGTCTCGTGGTCGGCGGTCACAATCAGCAATGTCTCTTCCCAACTGCTGTTGCTCTCAACCCACGCTATGACCGCCTCCACCGCCTCCACAAAATCCAACTGCTCCTCGATCAACCCGCCAAGCTGATTGCTATGACAGGCCCAGTCGATCGCCCCGCCCTCCACCATCAGCAAGAATCCACGCGGATTGTCATCCAGCACATTCAGCGCCGCCCGGGTCATCTCCGCCAGTCGCGGCACCCCGGCCAGCAAAGGCGCGGTATAAGGCACCGCGTGACGGTCACCAGGACGCTGCAATTGACAGGTGCTGTGCACCTCAGCAATACCAATCACCCGCGAAGGGGTGGGCCCCTCCGCCAGCTTCAAGAAATCGTCCCGCTTATGGATCACCGTCCAATGGTCGTTCATATCACGGTCGCCGTCCCCATCGGCGTCCGCGCCGGCCACACTGCCGTCAGCCAGGTCCTTCCAGAGCGCCTCGCCACCCACATACCGATAATCGTACGTATCCGGCTCCTTGTCCCCGTCGCTATCCTTCGTAAAGCCCTCACACCCCGCCGCCGTGAACAACGGATGCCCACACCCCATAATGACCTCGAGCGGACTCTGATAAATCATTTCACGAGCAATCTGCTCATAGTGCCCGCGGCTCTTGTTGTGCGTGACAAAACCCGCCGGCGTCGCGTGCGTAAACATCACCGTCGTCACCACACCCGTGGACAACCCCTCCTGCTCCGCCTGCTCGGCCACGTGACGCAGCGGCCGGTGCTCGCCATCCACACCAATGGCCCCGGCATAGCTCTTGTGCCCCGTTGACATCGCCGTTGCCGCCGCTGCCGAATCTGTCGCCTGACGCAAGACGTAGTCAAAGCTCTTCCAGGCAAGCTCCCCATTATACGACTGGCCCTGACAGTACGTGCTCATCGCCAGCTGCACCGGAAACGACTCAGCCCACGCCTGCTCCGCCGTCCCATGAGCGTACAGACTCGCCGCCGCCGCCTGATTGTACCCGCACCCGTCAGAAATCATCACAATGACATTGCGCCGACCGCCCCCCTCTCCGCCTGCCGCCACGGCCCCCGCCCCGAAAAACGCCAGAATACCAAAACAGAAAATTCCGCGTCCCAACCCACATTTCCCAGCTGTCATGTCAATGTACCCATCTAATTACGAGGAACCCGCCAAGAAGCAACACCATAAAGGCCACACAGAGCCAATTGAAGTATTTGTCGATAAACGGCTTGATCCGAGGCCCAAACCGCCAGAACAGACCCGCCACCAGAAAAAATCGCGCCGACCGGCTGATCGCCGACGCCAAGACAAAGATCGCAAAATTAATCTGGCACGCCCCGGCCGTAATCGTGATCACCTTGTAGGGCAGCGGCGTAAAACCAGCGGCAAAAACCACCCAGAACGAGTATCGCCCATACCACTGCTGAGCCTTCACATACTCCGCCTCCCCAAAACCCGGCACGTGGGCGAAGACAAACTCGGCCAGCGGACTAAAACCCTCCCCGCCCAGCCAGAGCCAGTAGCCTATCCCATAGCCGAAAATACCCCCCACCACGCTCGCCAAAGAGCAGCTCAACGCAAAACGCCACCACTTCGCACGGTTGCCCAGCGTCAGCGGCGCCAAGAGCACATCCGGAGGAACCGGAAAAAAGGACGACTCCGCAAATGAAAGCAAAAACAAGGCCCAGCCCCCGTAAGGGGTCATCGCCCAGTGCAATACCCAATTATAGAGCCGACGATGCAGGTGCCACCCCCCGCAACGGGCCCCCTGAGACTCACCACCTGACGGAATACCCTCTGCCATCGAACCTCCCAAAAAAACCCTCCCGCCGGCGGCTATTTAACGTCTTGACAACATTACGCAACACCGTAAAATACTCGGTTAGTAAGCCTATGTCAAGCAACGGCCTGAACGCGCCGGCCCCCTCTTGGCCC
>CAYNXW010000097.1:0-9006 GCA_964401265.1 uncultured Pirellulales bacterium
CAAGAAAAAGGTTGCCAAGAAGAAGGTTGCCAAGAAGAAGGTTGCCAAGAAGAAAGCTACGAAGAAGAAGGCTACCAAGAGAAAGACCAAGAGAAGGTAAGCCGTAGCTTGACTACAAGGTTCGCGGACGGAGCGTGCGTCACGGAAGTTGTTGTAATGCCGTCCCGAACCCGGCCGATTAAGAAGGTCGGCCAGATCGCATAAGCCGCAAAGGTTTTACACGAGCGGCAATGCTTGTGAGAATGGAAGGTCCTCTCGCCACGGCGGGATCTTCCATTTTTTTATGCGCCAGCTGCCCAACACCCGTCCAACAGACCCAAGGCCGCCCGCAAGCCGATGGCAGGGCTGGCATGGTCTGGACCAGGGCCCCTGTGACCTTGGTGCTCAACAATGCCGCGAGTGAATGAAGGCTCGTCAAAGAGATCGGCCAGTCGCTTTAGGCCAGACCAGAAGCGGGCCCCGGTGAGGAGCGATTGCGGTTCTCCGGGAGGTCGCAGCCCACAAGAGCACCGCCTCAAGCTGGATTGTCATCACTTCCGCACCTGGCAAGAGGCGAAATCGCGGTGACTTGGGAGTACTAGGGCACGAGTCGCGATCCTGCCCGGCACTGTTGTCGCTCTTGCCTGCCGTTGTCTCGCACGGCTCCGTCGGGGATGCGGCCCCGGTCCGACCAGAGGGCAAAAGCGCTTGACGCCGCGTTCGAGTTGGGCTAAAGTCTCGCCTATGAAAATCACACACTTCTTGGCTGGCACGCTCCTTTTGACCGCATCGCTGCTATCGGGCTGTGCCTGGGCGCCCTTTTCCCAGGAACGTGCCGTGGTCCACTATGCCAACGCCTTATCCGCCAACGCAGCCAATCTCGACGACGAAGCCATCGAGGAGCTAGAAGAGGCCGTCGCCCTCGACGGACAATTCTCGCTGGCCTACTCCATGCTCGGCGACCTCCACCGTCGCCAGGGTAATTACGAGCAAGCCGCCCAGGCCTACGAAAACGCCTGCGAGCTCGACCCCTGGGCCTTCAATGACCATCTCAGTCTGGGCCAGGTCTATCAGGTCCTCGAACGGTTCACCCAGGCGATTGGCGCCCTCAAACGCGCTTGTCAGCTCAAACCCCAAAGCCCCCAGGCCAATTACGCGCTCGGCGTCTGTTATTATGAAGTTGCCGACTACGACCAGGCGGCCGTCTTCTGCGGCAAGGCTGCACAGCTCGATGACGACAACGAAGCCATCAAAGCCAGCCTGGGTGACATCTACGTCAAGCAAGGCCAGTACTACGACGCCATCAACGCCTACAAGCAAGCTCTGGAGATCGACGGCGACCAAACTGAAATCATGGTCAAGCTGGGCACCACCTATGTCCAGATGAAGCGGTTCGGCCCGGCCGAGCTTATCCTCAAAAAGGCCATCGACGCCCAGCCCGACAAACCCGCACCGCAAATCGCCATGGGGTTTTGCCAGCTCAAACAAGGCCACTACCAGCAAGCCCTGGCCTTCTATCAGGGCGCCCTTGGGGTGAACGACCACAACGAAGAGGCCTACAACGGCGTCGGTGTCGCCTACATGCTTATGTACCTGCGTGCCAAACAACAGACCCAAGCGGCCCAGACCGCCCTTCGCCCGCAAGACATCGAATACGCCAAGCAGGCCCTGGCCCATTGGCACCGCTCCCTCGAACTCAACTCCGCCCAGCCCAAGATTCGCAAGCAGGTGGACAAATACACCACCGAAATCTATCCCGGCCAATAAATCTACCCCCGCCCCGATCCCGGCGCAACAACAAGTAACCCCATTTCCCTCGAACATCGTAACCAGTTGTCCTACATGGTTTTATTGTGCAAGCGAACCCTTGGGCCCACCCGCGAAACGCCCTGCGGGCTCGCCTGTGAAAATTGCTTGACTTGTCGGGGTGAGCCCCTAAAATGGCACACTGGACAGTGACCTTACAGTGTCCGTGGAACCTGCGACAAGCGGTGAGCCTGACCCGGGGGCAAGGCAGCACACTACCGAAATGGCGGGATCCTGCGTGAGCGAGATGAACATCCAACCCGCGTGTATCGACCCAGCAAAAGGAGCAAGCCCTTGAGCGTTTTGACCAAAATCCTAGTGGTATTGGTTTCCTTGTCCGCGATCTTCCTCTGCGGTGTCCTTGTGGTGTTCGTTGCCAATACCGCCAACTATCGCGATATTGCTGTCCAACGAGAGGGCACCATGAAGGCTGCCCAGGTCCAGGCCCTTGTGGCTGAGGACGCCCTGCGAAAGGCCCAGGCGCAGTTTCAGGGGGAACGCGATAAGCTCTACACTGCCATGAAGACCCTCGAGGACCTCAACGCCGACCTGCGGCGGAATTGGCAGATCGAGGCGAAGGCGCGTCAGGACGCCGACGTTCGGGCCACCAAGGCTGTCGACCTCGAGACCGCCCTGGCCACCACCCTTGAACGCATGCGCCAAACACGCAACTCCATTCAGACCTCCCTCGCTCAGGCCCAAATGGATCAGCTCCAGGCTGAGACCCAGGTCATCGAGCTTACCCAGCAGGTCAACGAATCCCAGGCCACCATCGACCAGCTGGAATCGCTACGCCAACAAGCCGTCGAACGCAACCAGGACCTCGAAACCCAGATCGAAAAGCTGCAGCAGAGACTGGCCCAGGTCACCATTGCGGGTCGACAGGTCGAGCCTGATATGGACCGCGTCACCAGTGTAACCACCGAGCAGAGTGGTGTGCCTATTCGCGGCAGCATTACCGAGGTCAAAGACGGCTTGGCCGCCATCGACGTTGGGTCTGCCTCCGGCGTCCGAAGCCAAATGACCCTGCGTGTCATTCGCGACGATCAGTATATCGGTGACGTGGTCATCACCCACGTTTGGCCCAGCTATGCTGCCGGACGTATCGACCAGCGACGCGGTGCCGTCAAACTCGGCGATACTGTGGTCAGTAGCTTCGACTAACGCTCCACAGTGCCCGCTGGCCCCTGGATTGGCCACCGTAGCCTTTTGTGAGGTAGAACATGAGCCCCGCAGCCCAACAGACAAAATCGAAAGCCCACGAAGCCCCCAGCGACGTCTACACCGCCCTTCTGGGCCTGGCTATGCTCGCCCTGGCCGCCACCACCGTCATCGTCGTCCTACGCGGCATCGAGTACTTCGACACAGTCTTCAAAATCATCCCAGCCTCATAGGCAGCAAGAGCCCCTGCCCCGCTGTGACTTGCCCCCCGTCAAGACGCCCAAAACGCGCCGCCAGGGGGCTGCTCCGTCCTATTGGCCCTGCTGTGGCCCTTTCTTCCCAAAAAAACAGTACCCACTTGCATACTGCGCTTGCCAAGCCTGCCCGACAGCGGTAAAATCCGCTTTTGCAGTTGGTTAACCTGTGCTCATTTCCGCAAAGTATGTCCGAATGGCGAGGAACTGAATCGTGATGTTCGATAGGGTACTCCGCTTGTTCTCCCTGGACATGGGGATCGATTTGGGCACGTGCAACACCCTCGTGTGTGTGCGTGGCGACGGTATCGTCCTCAACGAACCCTCGGTGGTCGCCGTGAAGAAAGGCACCAACCGCGTCCTCCAGAACGGCAATGCCGTCGGTGTCGTCGCGAAGGAGATGCTCGGCAAGACCCCAGGTTCCATCACCGCCATAAGACCCCTAAAAGACGGCGTCATCAGCGATTTTGAGATCACCGAGGCCATGCTCAGCTATTTCATTCGCAAGGTCCACGGCCGGCGAGGCCTCATCCGACCCCGAATGGTCATCTCCGTGCCCTCCGGCATTACCGCCGTCGAAAAACGGGCCGTGCTCGACTCGGCCGAACGGGCTGGCGGATGGAAGGTCTACCTCGTTCAGGAACCCATGGCCGCCGGCATCGGCGCGGGCCTGCCCATCACCGAACCCACCGCCTCGCTCATCGTCGATATCGGGGGCGGCACCACCGAAGTCGCCATCATGAGCCTCGCTGACATCTCCGTGCGCGACAGCGTCCGTGTCGCCGGCGATGACATGGACGAAGCCATCATCAGCCACCTCAAACGCACCTACAACCTGCTCATCGGCGAATCCCGAGCCGAAAAAATCAAAATCCAGATCGGCTCTGCTGCCCCGCTCGACGAAGAACTGACCATGGAAGTCTCCGGACGCGACACCATCTCCGGACTGCCACGCAAGATCGTCATCACCAGTGAAGAAATCCGCGAATGCCTCAAAGAGCCCATCTCCGCTATCGTTGATACCGTTACACGCACCCTCGAACGCGCCGAGCCCGAGCTCGCCGCCGACCTCATCGACAACGGGGTATGCCTCGCCGGAGGCGGCGCCCTTCTGCGACGCATCGATACCGTCTTAGCCAACGCCACCGGACTGCAGGTCACCATTGCCGATGACCCCCTCACCTGTGTCGCACGCGGTACCAGCGTCTACCTCGAAAACCTCGAACTCTGGAAAGACACCCTCGAATCCGACGATACCACCCTCTGAAACGCCCCTGAGAAAACATTAGTGAATCACTATCCCGGAATTACCGGGTTTACCAGGATAAAAAATGTCTGGCAAGCATGTCTTTGGCTACTTGATGGTCCTCTCCGCCGTTACGTTGCTGCTGCCCCGCGGCTGCACCGACCGTTGCGACCACGCCTTCCTGCGACTTGTCGGCCCTCTCAGCGCCGAAAGCGCCCATTTCACTCTCGACGTTACCCAGCCCTGGCGAGCACGCGCCCGTAACCGCTCCGCTCCGCGACACGTCGAGCAACTCCGACGCCAGTGCCGACAACTGAGCACCGAGCTGGAAAACCTCCGCTCCCTCTACGACCAGGCCCATCAAGCCAACCAACGCTGGGCCGGCGTCCGCGACCTCTTCGGGCGTGCCAGCGTCAACTTCGTCCGGGCCCAGGTCGTCGCAGTCGACAGCTCCTCTTGGCCTCAGGTCGCCCTGCTCGACCGGGGCCAGAACCAGGGTCTGCGACCCGGGCAAATCATTCTTGCCGCCGTCCGCACCGACCCCAATATTATCAACGACGCCCCCGCCGAACACCTCTGCTCTACCAGCATCGTCGGCAAAATCGAAAGCGTCGGGACACATACGGCACGCATGCAACTGCTCACCAGCGCCCAGTTCAGCCTGGCTGCTTTCGTCGAGCCACGCTGGGGCCGCCAACAGCAATGGCGCGGCTCGGGCCACCTCTACGGTCAACAGGCCGGCCCCGCACTGCTCAAACTCGTCAAAGTCGAAAACGCCCCCGTCCAGGTCGGCGACCCCATCAAAGCGCGATACAACCCCAAAGTGTTGCCCATCGAAATGCTCGTCGGCTTCGTCAAAAACTGTCAACGCGACCCGCAAAACCCCCTGCTCTGGCAAATCGCCCTCGCCCCCGCGGCCGACCTCTATGCCCTCCAGGAAGTCCTTGTCGTTGTTCCTCACCACCAGGATGAATCCCTCTAGCAAACGAAAAACCCGCCATCTACGCAGCGGGCTCTCCGGTGTCCACAAATGCGCTACTTGAGTATTGCCCTGGTTGCCCTGGCCGCCCTGGTCTTACAGACCGGCGTCGGCCGCATTCTCGGCCTGGCCCAGCTGCGCATCGTTCCCGACCTGCTCCTCTGCGTCGCCATTGTCCTTGCCTTCCAAGGTCAGCCCGGCCAATTCCTGCCCGCCTGCTGGGCGATGGGACTCATCAAAGACCTCTCCAGCCAGGCCGTCCTCGGCAGCTATGCCGTCGGCTTCGGAATCATGGCCCTGCTCATCCTCTACCTCCGCGGACTTCTTTATGGCCAACGCGTCCTGCCCCGCATGTTCCTCGCTGCCCTCTTCACCTTCGCCCTCGAACAATGGGCCTACGCCGTCTACACCTGGCATGGCCAATCCGTCGGCGACTACGCCACCCTCTCACGCACCATGCTCTTTTCCGCACTGCTCACCGCAGGCCTCTACCCCTACGTCCAATGGCTTCTACTCAAATTTCACGGACCTCTCAGCCTGACCACCCAACGCAAATACAACTCCCTCCGCGACTAGCTTGGCCACGCATGTCTGTCAATCGGCCGACCTGCTCCTACCTCTCCTCTCGGTCACCGCTCCGCCTTGGGTTGTCCAAAACCGCGTCCAATCCCGCCAACGACAGGTGTTTGGCCAGCACCCCCTCAATTGCCCCGCTCCCCACCAGCACAAACCGACCATCCATCGTCTGGTCCCACATACCCGCCGACCTCCCCCGCCATCAATGGATAATCCCTCTGCTCACCAAATCTGCCCGCAAACCCCGTGACACCACCCACCGCTCCTCTCCAACCTTCTGAATGCTGCCTCGTGACTCTCTTTACCCCACCTTCACATTCAAATACCCCCCCAGCTGCCCGAACAGCTCCGCCCATGCCCGCGACGCCTCATCCGCTTGCTTCATCTGCTCCAACCGCCCCGCGTCATACTCCTGCGTCAAAAGAAAGTACGCGTTCTGACTCTCCCACAAATCCAGCCCCAACTCCAAAGGTTCCAACACCTCCAACAGAGACACCGCACTGGTCAACAACCCCCGCTCCCCAGGCTCCTTCGCCAGACGCCCCACCAACCCGTTCACCTTCCTGCTCGCCAAAAAACCCAGTGTCACCTTGTCCACATCCACAGGCCACTGCTGCGCCCGCTTGACCAACGCCTCCACCCGCGCCATCTCCACCGGCTCAGCCTCCACCGCCTCCGCCAAATCCGCGTCGCAGATCACCCGCAGCACCGACGCAAACGACCGCGGCAACGGCATATCCATCTGCCGGATCACATGCATCATCGAACAGTGCTCGTCATAGACCTCCCGCAACGCCCCTTCCACATCCTTCACCCCCGAACGGATCAGCCCATCCATAATCTTCCGCTGCTCGTCCCGAAACAAATGCCACAACGAATACGACCCCTTGCCGAAATGCTCCTCGATCGTCCCCACAACCGCTGCTACGTGCCCCCGCTCGAACGCCGCCTGCACCGCCTGGCGCATCGCCTCAAAACTCGTCGGCCCCTCGTCGCTCAGCCGCACCCCTGCCAGCAAATTATGATCCCCCAAATGCAACACCGCAAAACTGAGCACGTCCGCCTCACCCGTCACCCGCGACTGCAAATTCACCCGCCCCACCGCCAGCCGCTGCTCACCCAGTTCCGACACCTCGTAAAACAACCGCTCCGCACGGTACGTGTGCAGCCCCACCGCCTCCGGCGAGTCCTCAAACAACGACGAAATCGCATAGTGCGCCCCCACCCGTGCCAAATCCAACACCGCCGGCGCCACCGACTGCTGATACACCGCCGCCGCGCTCTTAAACAGCCACAGATTACTCGGCGCCTGCGCCAACCGCTCCACATAGCCCGCTTCCAGGGCCGCCCCTCCCAACGCCGCGCCCAACTGCAGCGCCCGCGCCGCGTACGACATCACCTGCACCGTCTCGATACCCGACACCTCGTCAAAAAACCACCCGCAACTCGTGTACATCAACATCGCATGACGCTGCATCTCCAGCAGCTGCAACAGCCGGCTCCGCTGCTGCTCCGACAACGCCCCCGACGCGTGCCGACCCAGCAACGCTACCACCGTCGCCTCCCTCCGATCCAGAATCGCCTCAATATAATCATCCCGCAACGCCCACGCGTCTTGCACCAACGCCCCCGCCTCCCGACCGTACAACGCCGCCAGTTCGTCCCGCAGCCAATCCATCGCCTCCCGCAAAGGCCCCCGCCAACTCTGATTCCACTCCGGATGCGCCCCGCTCGAGCAGCCGCAATCGCTACGCCAACGCTCCACCCCGTGCGAACAGCTCCACGAACTGCCCTCCACCAGCTCCACCTCCCACGTCGGCTCATGCCGCTCCAGAAACTCCCCATACACCGTCAGCTCCACCTGCCCGTGCCCCGCCAGCCAGTCCAGACAATACGCCAACGCCATATCCCCGTAACGGTGATGATGCCCATACGTCTCCCCGTCCGTCGCAATGTGCACCAGCTGCGCCTCGTCCTCCTTGCCGAACGCGTCCGCCAACCGCTTGCCAAACGCCTCCCCGCTCGAAAGCAACCCCTCAAACGCCACCCCGTGCGACACCGAACCATCATAAAAAAATATCACTATCGAACGTCCCGAACCCAGCCGGCAAACGTAAGGCCGACGCGTATTCAACTTGCCCTCTCGCACAGTGCGCCAACGTTTCTCGCCGATCCGCCGCACCCGCGCCGCCTGATGCGGCGCCAGAATCGTAAACGTCAACCCCGCCTCCGCCAACGCCTCCAGACTGGCCACATCCACCGCCGTCTCCGGCAGCCACATCCCCTCAGGCCGCCGCCCGAAATGATACTCAAAATCACGCACCCCCCACACCACCTGCGTCCGCTTGTCCGCCCCGCTGGCCAAAGGCATAATCATATGATTGTATGCCTGCGCCATTGCCGCCCCGTGCCCGCCAAACCGCTCACGACTCGCCCGGTCCGCCGCCCGCACCGCCTCATATACCTCAGGACGCTCCGCCTGCAGCCACCGCAACAACGTCGGGCCAAAATTAAAACTCATCCGCTCGTAATTGTTTACAATATTGACAATCTTGCCTTCGCCCCCCAACAGCCGCGACGCCATGTTCGGCGCGTAACACTCCTCCGTGATTCGCTCGTTCCAGTCATGATATGGATACGCCGAGTCCTGCACCTCCACCGCCTCCAGCCACGCGTTCTCCCGCGGCGGCTGATAAAAATGCCCATGAATGCACAAGTAACGCTTCATATCGACCCGTCCCTCTCTCGTAAGAGTTCACGCTTTAGCGTGTTCGGTTGTGTCCTGCACACCAAAGTGCAAGCTCTAACCAACCCTTCAACTTCTCCTGCCCTCTGCCGTGTCGCGGGCATCTTGCCCGCGCTCAAAACACTCGTGGCGGAAGACGCCTTGGCACGACGAAGCCGCCAGGCGAAGCCGACACACCTACCCTTATGCCTTATGCCTTTCCCTCCAACCCTTCAACTTCTCCTGCCCTCTGCCGTGTCGCGGGCATCTTGCCCGCGCT
>CAYNXW010000098.1:0-5126 GCA_964401265.1 uncultured Pirellulales bacterium
ATTTTTTTCCAGGCCTTCATAGAACGGGCCAGGTTTTCTTTGGGGTCGCCAGGGACGCCATAGCCCTGGAGGCCGATGGGGCCGGTGTAGCCCAGTTGCTTGAGTGTTTGCAGGAGCTGGGCGACGTTGTAGGTGCCGCTATCCAGGGGTTGAATGAGGCGACGCCAGTTCATGGCGATGGTATCGCCGCTGTCGGTGCCGTTGATGGTAACCTGGAAGAGGTAAGGCATGGCTTTTTTCAGTGTTTTTGAGGGATCCTTGTCGCCATCCACCTTGAGCCAATGACAGAGATTAAAGGTGACGCCCACATTGCGGCGGTTGACCTTTTCGGCAATGCGAAGGGCGTCATCGAGGGTTTCGACATAGAAGCGGGCGTGGGGATAGAGGGCGATTTTGACGCCGTATTCGTGTGCCTTATCGGCCAGTTGGCGAATGGTCTGGACAGCTGCGGCATCTCCGGCCTCGGACTCGGCAGGGTATTTGCGGCTGGGCACGGGCAGCCAGAGCATGGCGTTTCGGCCCTTGAATTTGGGCAGTAATTCATATATGGCGGGGTCGACCTTGGTTTCGGCGTCTAGGTCTAGTTTGAGGTAGGTGTTGAACATATTCAGCCCGTGCTTGTCGAGGGCGGTGAGGTATTCGTCGATGCCCTTGGTGCCGCTGTGGCCGTAGCCGTCGTATCCGAGGTCCTTGAGGAGCTTGGCCACCTGGTCGGGTGTGTGGCCCTTCCATCTGCCCAGGTTGGTATCCATGACATAAAAGGGGTTGGACATACCAGCGGGTGTTTCCTGCTGGGCCCATGTAAGGCCAGTAAGTAGCACCATGACGGGAAGACTCATGAGAATCATGTTTCGCATCACATTATCCTTTCTGGGGCAAGAATGCTTATGAGAGCTGCCAGGGGCTTCGCATGGAGCGAGAAAGCATACGGTTGGCTTCGGGGTCGTTGGGGAAGATTTCCTTTTCGGGGTCCCATTTGAGCTTGCGGCCGAGTTTGATGGCGATGTTGGCCAAGTGGCAGACCGTCGAGACACGGTGGCCGATGTCCACGGGGAAGTAGGGGTCTTTGCGGGTTTTAACGCAGTCGAGGAAATCGCGGTGCTCGCCGGCGGGGTTGGTGTAGAGGTTGATCTCGTTGGGTCCGATAACGCTACGAAGGATCTCGGGGCAGCTGGCCTCGACCGGTGCCAGCCAGCCGCGGTTGCCAACCCATCCCTCGGTTCCGACAAATCGAAGGCTAGGCTTGCCGGGGGTACAGGTCATTACGACACCGTTGGCATAGCGGAAGGTGACGTCGTAGTCCTTGACGGTGTCGAAGAGGCCCTCCTGCCAGAAAGTGCCGGATCCTTGGACCTCGACGGGCCCGGTGTGTTCCGTGTCGTTGGCCCACTGGGCGGTGTCGAAGAGGTGGGTGCCCCAATCACAGATGATGCCGCCGGAGTAGTCCCAGAGCCAGCGGAAAGTGTAATACACACGGTCTCTGGTGTAGGGTGCGTAAGGGGCCGGGCCGAGCCACATATCGTAGTCGAGGTGCGGGGGTACGGGCTGGGGTGTCGGGTTGCCGGCGGAACCGGGATTCTTTGGCAGAATGACCTCGATTCGCTGGAGCTTTCCGATACGACCGTTGCGGACCAATTCGGCCATGCGATGATAGACATGCCGCGCGCGGTCTTCGGTGCTAGTCTGGAAGACGCGGCCATAGCGTCGGACGGTCTGGACGAGGATTTTTCCCTCGTCGATGGTCAGCGTGGGTTTTTCGCACTGGACATCTTTGCCGGCCTTGATGGCCATGACGCTGATCAGCACGTGCCAGTGATCGGGTGTGGAGATCATCACCGCGTCGATGTCGGGCCGAGCCAAGATATCACGAAAGTCTGTAGTTGTGGCGCAATCCTTGTTGGCGTACCTGCGATCGACCATTCTCTTTGCGTTCATCATACGGTTGCGGTCCACGTCGCAGACAGCGAGGACTTGGGCATCGGTTTGGCCCAGGTAGGTCCGCAGGTTGACGCCGGTTCCGTGCTGGCCCGTGCCGATGAAGCCCACGGTGATTTTTTCGCTGGGAGGCAGAGCCCCACCGCGGCCCAACACGTGGGATGGTACGAATGTCGGGGCCATGCCGACGGCGCCGGCCGCCACCACCCCGCGTAGAAATGACCGTCGATCCATCTGCTGTTTCATCCGGCAACCTCCGTAATCGCACATGTCCCCCTCGTGTTCGCTCTGCCATAGCCAAAACCCTTGTTGGCCATTCTACTGTCTGGGGCCAGGGTTTCCAATAGATTCCGCATGCTGTTGGGCTTACAACGCTGCCGGTTCGTGCTACTGGAACGGAGGGCAAGGCGGTCCGTCAGCTGCGTAGAAAGCGTTGATTGACCTTACGATACCAGGCCACATCGGCCCAGTTTTTCCAATAGGGGTGCGAATAGTTCCAAGGTGTGAGGCCCCATAAACCGTGTTGAGCGGCCAGAGTCATACATTGTTCGCACCAGTCACGGAGCCAGGTCCAGTCGAGGTCGGCATGGTCCATGTGCCACCAGGGGCCCCATGCTTCGGTGGTCAGCAGGGGCGCGGCGATCTCTTCTGACCATGCCTTGGCGAAGGCAAGTCGGTTGTCCATTTCCTTGACGAGCATAGGTCCCACGGCATCAAGGGTGGCGGCGATCCGGTCGGCGTAGTCCTTATAGTCGCGTTGGCCTCGGTCCTTGGTGAGCTTGCTAAATCCGGTGCGGTTATCAAATCGTGGTGAATGAATCCAGAAGTGGAGTTCCAGTACGTCGAATAACTGCAATCCCAGCGAGCGTACTTCTTTGAAGAACGCGGTCAGCGAATAGGTGAAGCGTAGTCGGGGATAGCGAGATTGGAAGTGGGGCACCATTTCGGAGAAGAGCTGTCGGACGTATTGCAGTTGCTCGTGGTTCCACGCCATGCGTGTCAAGCCCTGCTCGAACTGGCCCACCTGCTCCATGGCGGCCTCGGTTGATTGCGCTGTGCTGGCCGGCTTCTTTGCCAGCATTTCCAACTCGGCCTGGAATGGACTGAAGTACGGAAACTCCTGGTCGAGATCGACGTAGAGGACGTGATCGAGCAGATCATGACTGCCGAGGATATCGAGGGTGCGTTCCCAACATTTTCGGAACGCGTCGCGGTCTTTGGCGAGCCATTGCCGGCGATCGGGATATTCTTTGCAATCAGTTCCCCAGGAGGAGAGGATGACGGAAAGGCCGCGTTGTTTCACGGCACGCATGAACTGAACCAGTTCGCGCGTCACGAGATGCTTTCGATCACGGTCGGACATCCCCCAGTTGGCCAGTGGCTTTCCGGTGATGGTGACGGCTTCACTCTCGGAGCGTAGCGAGCCGATAACGAGGGGGAAGGCATCAATACGGACGGTGTTGAAGCAACGTTCCAGTAGTTGGTCGGCGGCCTTGTCAAAATCGGCGAACGCGCCGCCTGGATAATGCTGAGCGATCCAGGAATAATCCCACATGGCGTTTGTGACACGGGGAGGGGTAAGGCCCTCGCGCATGTCGGACGAGAACGGCAAGGTGCGTGGACGCTGAGGCGTAGTACCGGGGTTAGTTGCTACAGCAGCCATTGTGTGCAGTGGGGCCTTGAGGCATGCCGCAGCGGTACCAGCCATTGCGACAGAAGCGTACCGCATGAATTCGCGTCGGGTGGACGCGTCTGGATTGGCCGGACTCATCTGTTACTCCTCCATCTGTTCATTCTATTTTTGCGGATCAGATATCGGCGAAAAGGTGGCCTCAGTTTTTCTCAGATACGGCAGCGAAGGTTGGCAAAGAGCCATGGCTCTGAATGCACTATTTTTTCGCTTGAGGTAAGAATCTCTTTGCCGCAGCAGCTGCCACGAGGTCGTGGCCTTTTCTGTTAGGGTGATTAAACTGTGCCATGAGGTCTTCGAGTTTCTGGCCCTTGTTGACATAGTCTTTAAACTCGGCAAGGCTGTCAACCAGTCCCACATGAAATTGTGCAGCCAAGCGACGCACCTGCTTGGCATGCTGGTTGAGCGGGTCTTTGGGATCGTTCATTTTGGAAGACTGGTCGGCGGTGGGGGTCAAGAGAATAACCTTGATACCTTGAGCCTGAGCCTTTGTGATCATGTCGGTCCACGCGGCTTCCGCACGCTTGAGGCCCATGCGACGATCATTCAAGCTGTAGTCAATCAAGAGAACGTCCGGCTTGTGGACGAGGACGTCTTTTTCAAAACGAGCAGCTCCCGACTCTGAAGTTTCACCCCCAATCGCGGTGACAATGACATTCGTTGCGGCGAACGGGTACGCATCTTTGATAGCCTTGTGTAACAAATGTGGATACGCGTTGAAGGTATCGACGACAGGTGTTTGGAAGTACCCGGCCGGCACACTGTGTCCGTGGCAGACAATATTGATGCCGCGATTGTCAGGCCATTTTTTCGACAGCGATTCTCTTATGGAAGCCAAGTAGGTGTTGGAATCTGCAACTTTTGGCGGGCAGCAATCCGCGGCGTCTGCGTTCTCTCCGGGCAGAGTGCGTCGCCACGTGTCTCGATACAGTCCAATCTTGCCAAAGTCGATGGGAGAAAAACCCGGGACCTTCTGCAAAACGGGTGAATCGGCCTTCAGGGTGAAGCCTCTTTCGGTTATGCCGGCAAAATCTACGCATTCCTTAAGGTCGAGATTGTTGTCCACGTCAATCAGGTCATTGTTGACCCTGTCGAGAATCACGCAAGGCTTATCCGAGCCGATGCTGATATTTCTTTTGCCCTCTGATCCGGCGCATTGGCCCGGCGCGGCATGCTTCTTGGCGTAGTCCTTCAGCGTGGGGTAGCGTTCGCTGTAGGGCGGTTGGTCCACCTGCATATCTTCAATTCGCTTTGCCTGGGCTTCTGCCAGGAACCTTCTGAATTGAAATACGATAGGCCGGGGAGAATTGATTATGATGTTGTTGTTGACTTTTGTATCCCAGCCACTGGCTAGAACGCCGACATTATTGTCGGTAAACACATTTTTTTCCACCGTGACGCCACAGGCAAAATCGTCCAGATAGACGGCGTGCCAGTAGCCGTGCCGATAGAGAGGATTGGTGCTGCCGGCCCGGTAGACGAGATTGCACCGGATTATGTT
>CAYNXW010000098.1:5226-8991 GCA_964401265.1 uncultured Pirellulales bacterium
GATAGAGAGGATTGGTGCTGCCGGCCCGGTAGACGAGATTGCACCGGATTATGTTGCCGTACGAGCTGGGGTCTCGGCCCGTGTAGAACGCACCGCCGTCATCACTCTCCAAGAGGACATCGTGAATACGGTTGTACTCCATGACATGGTCGTTGCCATAGAAGATGATCGCACTATGCGTGGCGTCATGCATAAGGCAGCGGGATACACGATTGCCAACGCCCCAGATGTCCACGCAAGGACGATAGGTCTTCTCCAGGCGGTTGGTATGATGAATATGGCAGTTTTGCACGAAATTGCCGGCCGGCGTCAAGGTCTTGCGGTCGCCGCCGCCCAGGCTCACACCGCCCGCGCCGCAGTTGTAGATGTCACAGGCAATAAGGCCCTGGTCCTCACCGGCCTGGCGATTGTAGGCAATGTCCGCATAGAGATGCTCGCGCAAGTTGCCCAGAATTCGCGAGGCAGGCTTGCTTATGCCTTCGTGTCGCAATGACTCAAAGGGCTCAACGCCCCGGCCGATGCTTATGCCCACCGAGCCGATATTGCGGATGGTGCAGCCCATGAGCCGGTTGCTTTGGCCCCGTTCAATATAGACGCCTACGCCCCGCGTCACTTCAAATACAAGATGCTTGAAATGCACATAAGACGCGCCCTCCAGGGCCAGGAGTGGCCCTTCCAGTAAGGACACCGAAAGAATCGCACCGGTTTGCGCTGTCGGCGGCCACAGATAGAGCATGCCTTTTTGTCGATCGACGTAATACTCGCCGGGGGTGCCTATTTCCTCGAGGATATTCTGGAAGCGAAAGTGGCCACCGGTGATCCCGTAAAGATGGGGCTCGGCCGTCGTAATCTTCTTCTCTTGCGGATTGATCGAGGCGACTTTTAACGTATCGTCGGCCCAGACGGTCCCAAACATGCCATGGACCCACAGGTCCGTATTGTCTTTCCATTGTGCCGGCCGATCGCTTTCGTAAAGAAAGCTGCCGCCGCGGTCGCTGAAATCGTCGTCGCGGGGTCTTGACCCTCTGTCCACGACTTTTTGAACGCGAAGCCATTTTTCTCTGGGGAAACAGGTCGGGCTCAGCGGCTGATGGTTGTAGAATACTTCCAAGGGCGCGTTCTCGTAAGGGCGGCAAAAGCCACGATGCTTCATCACGCCCAAATCGGTAATGCCCTGAGCCCGCAGATCCAGTTGCATAAGGTGCTTTTTGGCCTCGGGATTTATCATGCGTTCCAAAACGGTTTTGTCTGTGACGGGTTTAAGCAGACTGGCGGAAAATTCTCTGCCGCCAACCAGCCGGACCACTTCGCCAGGATAGGCCTGATAGACCACGGGAACCGCTTTGCAGCCGGAATCGCGTTCGTCCAACTCGAAGGTGCTCTCCAGTTCATACACTCCCGCCCGCAGCGTCACCGTGATGCTCTCGAGCCCAGACGCCTCACCCTTTGCTTGCCTGATCGCGTCGCGAGCTGCCTGGATCGTGGCAAAGGGTTTGTCGCGACTGCCGCAATGGGAGTCGTCGCCACAGGGGGCCACGTAGTACTCCAGACTGGCGGCCTTCAACGAAGCCGCATGGAGAGTAGAAACCATAAAAAGGATACAGATAGCCTGTCGACACCGCTTCATCATACAGACTTCATTTCTCTTGGGAAGCCGATTCAAGAAACACCTCACACGCACTTTGCCATGACACACAGTATAGAATCACGGCTTCGGCACTGACATAGTCGCGGGGCAAGCGTGCCATAACGGCGACTCACTTGACGTTGTACTTGACTTTCGCTTCTTTTAATTTTTCTCTCATCAGCTTGACGACGTCCTGATACTGCGGGTCGCTGTAGACACTGTGCAATTCCTGGGGGTCCTTCTTCAGGTCGAAGAGTTCCCAGTCGCCACTCTTGTAATAGCTTATCAGTTTGTAACGCTGGGTTCTGATCCCTTCGTGGCGGGGCACCCGGTGTTCGCCCTCTTCGTAGTAGTGATAGTAGATGGCGTCGCGCCAGTCTCTGGGCTGCTTGCCGGCAAAGAGGGGGGTCAGGCTGATGCCCTGGATTTCCTGGGCGATCGGCACGTTGGCGACGTCCAGGAAGGTGGGGGCAAAGTCGATGTTCTGGGTGACGGCTTCGACACGGGCGCCCTTCTTGATGGCGCCGGGATAACGCATGATCAGAGGCATGCGGAAAGACTCTTCGTACATCCAACGCTTGTCGTACCAGCCGTGCTCGCCCAGGTAGAAGCCCTGGTCGGAGCTGTAGACGACCAGCGTGTTGTCAGCCAGGCCCGTCTGGTCGAGGTAATCCAGCAATCGGCCTATGTTGTCATCCACCGAGGCAATGCAGCGGAGGTAGTCTTTGATGTAGCGTTGATATTTCCAGCGCACCAGGTCTTTGCCTTTGAGGTTGGCCTTGATGAATTTCTCGTTGCGAGGCTTGTAGACGGCGTCCCACTTCTCTTTCTGAGCTGGGGTCATACGGGCGTATTCGCCGTTTCTGAAGTCGCGGCCCAGGGAGTCCTTGATGCCCAGGCCGGGCACTTTCAGGTCGTAGTCGAACATCATGTGCTTGGCGATCATCATTTCATTTTCTTTGAGCACCTCGCTGCGGTCGGAATAATCATCGAACAAGGTGGGCGGCTCCGGAATGTCCACATCTTCGTACATCGTGAGATGGTCCGGCCCCGGGCTCCAGTTGCGATGAGGCGCCTTGTGCTGACACATGAGCAGGAAGGGCTTGTCCGGATCGCGGTCGTCCTTGAGCCAATCCAGGGCCAGGTCGGTGGTAATGTCGGTGACATAGCCTTCGTAATGCTTGCGGCCCTGGTCCGTGCGAAAAACGGGGTTGTAGTAGCTGCCCTGGTCCGGCAGAATCTCCCAGTGATCGAAGCCCTGCGGGTTGTTCTTCAGGTGCCATTTGCCGATCATGGCTGTACTGTAGCCCGCCTGCTGGAGCATGGCCGGAAAGGTCGGTTGGCCCGCATCGAAGCGCACGCCATTATTGATGACGCCATTGACGTGGCTGTGCTTGCCCGTGAGGACACAGGCGCGACTGGGGGCGCAGATGGAGTTGGCACAGAAATTATTGGCAAAGAGCGCGCCCTCGGCCGCAATCCGGTCAATGTTGGGCGTCTTGTTTATCTTGGAGCCATACGCGCCGATGGACTGCACGGCGTGATCGTCGGTGAATATAAACAGAATGTTGGGCTTGGGACGCTTCTTGCCAGGGTAGAAACTGCGACTGCCCAAACACCCGGTCAGCGCCGCCGACGCCGCCGTCATACCCGCAGCTTTCAAGAATTCCCGTCTCGTCTTCTTCATCATGATATTACTCCAGCAGGTTGTTCTCTTTGCTCACGTCACCGCCAGGCTAGTCTGGTCGCCAGCAACTTCGTGCCAATGCTCCATTGAGCACCAACAGCTATAGTTCGATCACCGGCACCTTCTCCAGCGGCACATCCTTACGCTCCATTACGTAAACATGCTTGGCGGTAGTGTCAAACGAAATAATCTGATCGGCATCAGCAGCATTGATCTGCTTGACGATCTTGCCGCTCGCCAGGTCACGCACCTGCACGTGAACGCCTTGGCCAAACGGCTGAACCAGATTACACGTGTTGCCAGCCAAGCTCTGAATCAGAGCGTAGGGCACCTTGCCGTCGCGCATTTCCGAGCTGACCAGAAAAGCCCCACGGGCCCGCAGCGAATGGAAGGCGTAATGACCTTCGAGCGGATTGGCAGCGAACAAACGAATATCGCCGCCGTGCGACTG
>CAYNXW010000099.1:0-8985 GCA_964401265.1 uncultured Pirellulales bacterium
CCTCACCCCTCAATGGGCCCAAAAACTCCAACTGCCCCACGGCATCCCCGTCGCCATGGGCGCCTTTGACGCCCACCTCGGCGCCGTCGGCTCCGGCATCCGCCAGGGTACCCTCGTCAAAATCCTCGGAACCAGCGCCTGCGACATGGTCGTCTGGCCCACCGACCGAGACCTGCCCGACGTCCCCGGTATTTGCGGCATCGTCGACGGCTCCGTCCTGCCCGGATTTCTCGGCCTCGAAGCGGGCCAATCCGCCGTCGGCGATATCTTCAACTGGTTTGTCGAAAACATTATGCCCGGCGGCGCCGATGACGGCTCCCATGCCTCCCTGACCAAAAAAGCCGCCAAACTCAAACCCGGCCAGGCAGGCCTGCTCGCCCTCGACTGGAACAACGGCAACCGCACCATCCTCGTCGACCAGCGACTCACCGGCCTGCTCCTCGGCACCACCCTGCACACCCAGCCCGCCGAAATCTATCGCGCCCTCATCGAGGCCACCGCCTTCGGCGCCTTGACCATCGTCAACCGCATGGAAGAATACGGCGTCACCATCAACGAAATTGTCAACTGCGGCGGCATCGCCGAAAAAAACCCCCTCGTCATGCAAATCTACGCCGACATCCTCGGCCGCCAAATGAAGGTCTCTCGTTCTGCCCAAACCTGCGCCCTCGGCTCCGCCATCGCCGCCGCTGTCGTCGCCACCAACACTAACGGAGGCTATGACGACTTCGCCTCCGCGCAAGCCGCCATGACCGCCGTCAAGGACCGCGCCTATTCGCCTATACCCGAAAACCAAGCCGTCTACGCCAAACTCTACAACCTCTACAAACAACTGCACGACGGCTTCGGAACGCCCCAAAACAAAACAAGCATGGCCAATGTCATGAAAGACCTGCTCACCATCAAAGAAAACTCTCAGGAGTAAACCGTGCTGGAACAACTCAAACGCGACGTCTGCGACGCCAACCTCGAACTCAAACGCAACAACCTGGTCATCTACAGCTGGGGCAACGTCAGCGGCATCGACCGTCAACAGGCTCTCGTCGCCATCAAGCCCAGCGGCGTCTCCTACGACACCCTTACCCCCGACGACATCGTGCTGCTCGATCTCCAAGGCGCGGTAATCGAGGGCAAGCTGCGACCCTCGTCCGATACCCCCACCCATCTCCAACTCTATCGCACCTTCCCCAATATCCAGGGCATCTGCCACACCCATTCACGCCACGCCACCATCTGGGCACAGGCGTCGCTGCCCATCCCCTGCCTCGGCACCACCCACGCCGACTACTACAACGGCCCCGTCCCCGTCACCCAACCAATGACCGATGCGCAAATCCAGACACACTACGAACACAATACCGCCAAAGTCATTGAAAAAACCTTCAACGCCCGCAATCCCGACGAAATGCCCGCCGTGCTCGTCGCCAACCACGGCCCCTTCACCTGGGGACCCAGCCCCGCCCACGCTGTCGAAGCTGCCGTCGTACTGGAATACGTTGCTGAAATGGCACTCAAAACCGCCATACTCAAACCGGAACTCTCTGCCATCTCCAAAACCCTTCTCCACAAACACTATTTTCGTAAACACGGCGACAACGCCTATTATGGCCAACAATAACAAAAAAGAGGCCTCTTACGATGCAAACGCTCAGAAACCTCGAAGTGTGGTTCGTAACCGGTAGCCAACACCTCTACGGACCCGACACGCTCAAACAGGTCGAAGTCAATTCAAAGCAGATCGCTCAAGCCTTCAATCTTTCCTCCGCGATGCCCTGCCAAGTAATCTACAAACCCATTCTGACCACACCCGATCAAATCACAACACTCTGTGCCCAAGCCAATAACTCCCCACAATGCATCGGCCTCATAACCTGGATGCACACCTTCAGCCCCGCCAAAATGTGGATCGCCGGCCTCTCCCTCCTGCAAAAACCCTTCGCCCACCTCCACACCCAGTTCAACCGTGACATCCCCTGGGACAACATCGACATGGACTTCATGAACCTCAACCAGGCCGCTCACGGCGGCCGCGAGTTCGGCTTCATGTGTACCAGGCTCCGCAAGAACCGAAAAATCATCGTCGGCCACTGGCAGCAGGACGACCTCCACCAACGCCTCGCAGCCTGGATGCGAGCCGCCGCCGGCTACAACGAAATCCGACACCTCAATGTCTGCCGCTTCGGCGACAACATGCGCCAAGTCGCCGTCACCGAAGGCGACAAGGTCCAAGCCCAAATACAATTCGGACTCTCCGTCAACGGCTACGGCGTCGGTGACCTCGCTGCCGCCATCAACGATGTCACAGACGCCCAGACCGAAGCACTCCTCGCCCAATACAAAGACCAATACCAACTCAAAGACACCCATAACGCCATCGACGCCATCCGACAAGCCGCCCGCATCGAAGCAGGCATGAAAGCCTTCCTCCAACACATCGGCTCCAAGGCCTTCACCACCACCTTTGAAGACCTGCACGGACTTGTACAACTGCCCGGCCTGGCCGTCCAACGCCTCATGGCACAAGGCTACGGCTTTGGAGCCGAGGGCGACTGGAAAACCGCCGCACTCGTCCGCGCCATGAAAGTCATGGCCGCCGGACTCAAAGGCGGCACCTCCTTCATGGAAGCCTACACCTATCAACTCGACCCGGACCTCCCCAGAGTCCTGGGCGCCCACATGCTCGAGGTCTGCCCCTCTATCGCCCAAAATAAACCGTCGCTGGAAGTACACCCCCTCGGCATTGGCGGCAAAGCCGACCCCGTCCGCGTCGTCTTCAACGTTGCTCCCGGACCCGCCCTCAACGCCACGCTGATCGACATGGGCAATCGCTTCCGAATGGTCGTCAATCCCGTCGACGTCGTCAAACCCGATGCCGACCTGCCCAAACTGCCCGTGGCCCGCGCCGTCTGGATTCCACGCCCAGGCCTCCAACTCGCCGTCGCCGCCTGGATTCTCGCCGGCGGTGCCCACCATACGGGATTTTCCACCTCGCTCACTCCTGAACACCTGGAAGACTTCGCCGAAATGGCCGGCATCGAATACCTCTGCATCGACGAGCAAACCACCCTCGCCCAATTCAAACAAAATATCCGCACCAACGAAGTATACTACATGCTCGCCAACGCCATGAAATAGAAGGGCTACCGTTGAAAAATCCAATTCTCACCTTGATCTTTCAAGAAAATATGCCGCCAACCCGTCGTCGACCACGCCCATGCCCCTAACCACAGGAACTATTGACATCACCACGAAAATCTGCGAAAACCCATCAAAACAGCACTTGCGGCCAACCTGCTGGAATATCCATGGGAATTGATGAACCAGTCATTCTCACAAAATCAGCCCCACCTTGCCTTTGACCAAGGAACGCTCCTTCTGACCAACGTGACAAGGCGGCAATTAGCGGCCGTGGACGACGCGTCCATATGGCAATGGGACCAGCGGGTCAACGCGTACCGCTGTGACGCTATCCACTATGCCGCGGTGCGCGACATGCTCGTCCACGGATTCCACTCACGTCTCCAGGACGATGTGCCCACGCCGGTGCCTCTCTCGTGGCCTAAGGCCGAGCTTCACACCCTAAGACCCGAGCAATCCCAAGCCTTGCATTCCTGGACCCAGGCCAATCGTCGCGCCCAGGTCATCATGCCCACCGGCACCGGCAAGACCGAAGTCGCTTTGGCGGCCATGGCGCAGACTAAGGTCGCCACCCTCGTCGTAGCTCCCATTCGCGACCTCATGTACCAATGGCACCGGCGAATCTTGAAAGCCTTCAATTACGACGCCGGAATCGTCGGAGACAACCTCTTCAATATCAAACCCGTTACCGTCACCACCTACGACAGCGCCTACATTCACATGGCCAACATGGGAGCCGGCTTTGGCCTGCTCATCTTTGACGAGGCCCATCACCTCCCCGGCCGCTGCCGACGCGAAGCTGCCATTCTCAGCACCGCACCCATGCGACTCGCCCTGACCGCCACGCCGCAGCGATCCGACGGACTCCACACTGACCTCGACTGGCTCGTCGGGCCCGTCTGTTATGACATGCCCCTCTCCCACGCCAAAGGCAAGACCCTGGCTGACTTCGACGTGGTGCGAATCCCCGTCGCTTTGGACAAACACGAGCAGACTCTCTATGACGATTGCAGCCAACTCATTCGGCAATTCATCGTCGAAAAAAGACAAGACTGCCCCGGATACAACTGGCAGGACCTCTGCAGCGAGTCGGGAGCAGACCCCCAAGCGCGAAAAATCCAAAAGGCCTACTACTTCAAACGATCCATCGAAGACCGCGCCGCTGAAAAGCTCCGCGTACTGGAGGACCTCTTTCGCCTCCACGCTGATCAGTCCATGATCGTCTTTGCCGGCTCGAACGCCATGGCCATCGATGTCTCCCAAAGGTTCCTTGTCCCCACCATCCTCTCACACACCAAAAAACGCGAAAGGCTCGCCATCCTCGATGGTTTCGCCCAAGGGCTATTTCCCGTGCTCGTCGCCAATCGCGTCTTGGACGAGGGCATCGATGTCCCCGAAGCCAAAGTCGCCGTCGTCATTGGCGGCCAGGCCTCCACCCGCCAGGCCAAACAACGCCTCGGACGCATCCTCAGAAGAGCAGGCCACCAGCGGGCTGTCCTCTACGAAGTAGTCTGTGAAAATACCAAGGAGGTGCAGCGCTCTCGCAAGAGGCGACGCAGCGATGCTTACCAGCGAACACGCCATCGTCGAATATAAAGCGGGCCAGGCCTATCCCGACCGCCTGACCCAGAAAACCCACGAGCATTACGTCGAGTATGCCCAACGCATACTCTCCATCTATCGTCAGGGCCTGGGCAAACAGCGAAGAGAGTTGCATCACGCCGTCGAAACCCTCTTCTCCGAGGAACCTGATTGTCCCATACGCCGCATTCAGGCCTTCTGCAAACTGCTCGACGACCAGAGCACCTTCCACACCGACCCGCGCGGCGAGGCTTCGCGCCTGCGTCTCAAGGTCTTCACTGCTGCCGCTGCCTACCACCCTCTGGTCCGGCAACCTGATCAGCTATTCGAACATGAACAAGGCCAAACCAGGAACCGAATCGCAACCGATCTCAACCTCTCCCACGACGACATTGAACAACACCTCTATGCCGACGTGATCCCCTTCCAAAGGCTCCTTGCCTTCGAGCCATATGCAGACGCCGCCGCTCTGCTTTCCCGCTATAACGTCGCCCAAATCCAAGCCTGCCTCTATCGCGCCGAACGCGTGACCGTCATCGCCACCGACGACTTCAAAACCATCCTACGCTACGCCAAACTCGCCCGCCTCTTGCACGAGATCACACCCCTGGCCCCGTCAAAATACCAAATAGTGTTTTCCGGCCCCGCATCGATACTACGCGAAACACGCCGTTACGGCGTCAACTTCGCCCGCTTCCTGCCCGCCTTGCTCGCCTGCAAGGGATGGCAAATGACTGCCGTCCTGCGAACACCCTGGCGGACAACGGCAAGACTCCATCTTACCGAACAAGACGGCTTCACCAGCCATCTGCCCCCGCCCGATGAGTTCGACTCCGACCTGGAGCAAGCCTTTGCCAAGAAGTTCGGCCCAATTCGTGACGGCTGGCAACTGATTCGCGAAGGCGAGATACTCTCCGATCGCCAAACCGCCTTCGTGCCCGACTTTGTCTTCCGTCACGAAGACGGCACGCAAGTCCTCATGGAAATAGTAGGGTTCTGGACCCCCGAATACCTGCAACACAAAAGGGAAGTCATTCGCCGCTTCCGCCAATATCCCATTCTACTGGCCGTGCCCGAGAAATCCCTGCGCGAAGGAGCCGTCCCCGGCGAAAACATCTTGCTCTACAAAACCCGATTACAACTCAAGCCCCTGATGGAACTGCTCGAAAAAACCCGCGCCAAAGCTTCGCCACGTTCCCTCGACGACAAAGCCCTGTAAAGACTTGGTCGTACATATTGCTCTTACATGCCTCTGTCAGTCCAATCAGAGTCAGTAACGCCGAACCAATCGGCCGCATCGTCCTTGGCGGCCTGGATGCTCTCGTAGTATTCGTCCGCTGCAAAGCAACCTTCGGGCTTCATGACCAAGTGGTATCCATTTTTCCCATCACCAACGATTGACATCGCCACGTGGAGAGTGCTCACGTATTCTGAATCGTCGTCTGGGTCGGCAATCTTCCAACCACCTTTAAGTCGTCGGATTCTGGCTTGCACTGTACAATTCATAATGCCCTGCACTCAATAAGTCATTGCTATCATCCCAAAAGCTGGGGCACAGAATGCGTTTAGCACATAGTGACTACCGGCAGCCGCCAAAGCGATAAACGCATCTTTAGGACGGCAGCAGACAAGCTCTCCCCCGCTCTTGGGACGATAATAAGGGAGTATAGGGTCTGTAGTCTCAGGAGTTCAAATTGTAGGGTTCATCCCCGAATAGTGGGGACCTGATTGGAACCGTCCCAAGAACTGATAACTCAGGCAGATAAGACCATGCCACCACAAAAATGCTTGACCACCCACAGTTGTCTCAATGGTCCTGTCCTGCTGGCAGCCCATAATGCGATAAACGCAACGTTCCGTTTGCCCGACGCTGACCGGACTTATACCCGTGTTTTTCCACAGCGTTCGTGACGATAAAAGGTTGTCCCCGAAAGCCGCGGATGAACCAATTATGTTAGGTGTAGACAATGCACGGACCGTGCCCGCCTTGACAGCTAATAGTCACGGTTCAAAAAAAAGGGTGAGAGACGGGATTCGAACCCGCGACCCCCAGGACCACAACCTGGTGCTCTAACCAGCTGAGCTACTCCCACCGTCATATTGTAAGCCGCTATTGCCACGCTTATCCGTGGCCCGCCCCGGCGTCGCTGCTACCTTGACAGTCAGTCCGTGTAATCTAGCAGCACCCGACCGTCCTGTCAATCCCGCGAGAGGGGACTTGGAGCCAGTTTTTTCGGTTGGCTCGCATTTTACTTGCCACAATAGTCAATAATACGCGCCAATTCGCTCCGCAGCTGGCTCCGAGGCGTAATCCGGTCGATAAAACCGTGCTCCAGCAGGAACTCAGCCCGCTGAAAACCCTCGGGCAGCTCCACCTTGATCGTGTGCCAGATCGTCCGGGGCCCGGCAAAGCCCACCAACGCCTTGGGTTCTGCGATGATGACATCACCCAGCATGGCGTAACTGGCCGCCACACCCCCCGTGGTCGGGTCCGCCAGCACCGAGATAAACAGCCCATTGGCCTCGTTGAGCAGGGCAATGGCCGCGGACGTCTTGGCCATCTGCGTCAGGCTCAACACCCCCTCCTGCATGCGGGCCCCGCCCGAGCAACTGACGACAATCAACGGTCGCTGCTCCTTCAGGGCGGTCTCAGCCGCCACGGTGATCTTTTCGCCCACCACCGAGCCCATCGAGCCCATCATGAAACTCGGATCCAGCGCCGCCAGCACCACCGGCCGGCCCTTGATATAGGTCTTGCCCATCACGGCGCCGTCCGAGAGGTTGGTCTTCTTTTGCAGCTCCCGCAGGCGGTTCTTATAGGGCTTGCTGTCGGTAAACTCCAGCGGGTCCAGCGGCGCCATGTCCGCAAGCAATTCTTCAAAGGCCCCCTCGTCGCTGAGTTGCTCCACGCGTCGGCGTGCCCCAATGCGAAAGTGATGGTCGCAGGCGGGGCACACATCGAAATTCTGGGCGATGCTGCGGGAAAAGATCATGTCCTCGCAGCCGGGGCAGCGCTGCCAGAGCCCTTCGGGGACGTCACGTTTCTTGCGAAGGGAAAACCCGTTCCAACTGAACTTGCTTGGTTTGGTCATGAAGCTTGCTCGCCTTGGCGGAATGGAGGTGTTATGGAGGCGCAACCGACGCTGCTATGAGACCTTGCTGAGGCAGACGCCACGTGGGGTGCGATGTTTTTCAGTCTGAGGTTCGAGGGCAAAGACATGCAGGGCCACATCACGTTCAACGAGAGGCCAGATGTCGTCGAGGCTGGTTTCGGTGAGGAGGCACTCGATGATGGCGGCGACGAAGAGGGCTGCAACGATGACGATGGTCTTACCGCGGTTCTTATCGGTGATATCCTGCAGGGCTTTTTGGACGCGTTGGGCGGCTTCTTCGAGGCCTTCGCCCTGTGGGGGCTTGACGCTGGTGGGGTCGGAGCGCCACTGTTTGTAGGCCCGGCCATAGCGGTTCTTGATTTCGGAGATGCGCAGGCCCTGCCAGAGGCCACAGTCGAGTTCACGTAGCTGGGGGATTTTTTTAGTTTTGAGGCTGCACTTGTCGGCGAAGAACTGGGCGGTGGGGCCTGAGGATTCGTTGCCGCTGCTGTAGATGACCTGGACGTTTTCGCGTTGGACACAGTCACAGAATTGATGGAGGGCCTCCTGGGCCTGCTCGGTCAGGGGTAGGGGGACGGTGCCCTGGAGTCGGCTTTCGTCGGCGGTGGGTAGGCCTTGTTGCCATGGTGTGCCGCCCGCTCGTATTAGAATCAACTTATTCATAATGTGGTTGTGTGTTATGGTTCAAGTATTCTCGCCGCTACCCTATACGGTAAACGCTAAGTATAGCATGTTGGTAGCGGGCGAGGCAATAGGGCGGCGAGGCTGGGGTGGGCTTGTGGCTGTAAATGCTTTTCTTGTAATAGCTTATAGTATTTTGCATGTGTAGTTTTTGTGGTATTTTGCTGGTGTTTGGTCTCTGGGCAGAGGTGAGATTGGCCAGAAGTATCTGTTGAACGGGGCTCGTGACGGGCCAGGGTGAGCCGGTTGCCGGGGGGGCGATCATGGTTGTCCGCGGTGCTGGCGGGGATAAGATTACGGGGCTTTGGCGGCGGGGGCGTGGGGCTGAAGGTGCACGGTCAGTTGGGCCCATAGCAGGGGTGCTGACGGAAGTGCGGCAGAGGAGGGTGGGTTCTTGGGCGAAGAACGGGGGTGCGTGTGTAATGCTTCAGACGGAATGGGACATTTCCTGAGTTTGAATTAGTATGTGTTT
>CAYNXW010000100.1:0-8902 GCA_964401265.1 uncultured Pirellulales bacterium
GGGGGGGAAATAAGGCGTTTAGAATCTCAGAAGTGTTTGGATGGCGGCAAAGAAACCGTCAGAAAAAGCGATACGATTTTTGCTGCGGTCGCCATAATTTTCGCCTTCGAAGAAGAAACGGTCGAAGCCATAGCCGCCGCTGAAGTCGAGTGCTAATTGTCTGGAGAGGGCCCACCGGAGGCCCATGGTGGCCTTTTTTTCGTAGTAGAAGAGTCTTTCGTCGTCGTCCGGGCGGTCGGCGCGGAGATAGCGGTCGTTTTGCCAGTCGAAGGCGGCGTACCATTTGAGGTGATCGAAGAGGGCGTAGGTGGCTTGGAGGTGCGTGGTGCGAGGGATGAAGTAGGTGGCGTCGAGGGTGAGGCGTGGGGTGGCCTGGAAGCGGGCGGCGGCGAGAGGCAGGCCCATGGTAAGTTGTAAGTCTTTGTCAGGGCTATAGATATACGCGAGGCCGGGAATGGGGACGTGGGGCAGGAATTCGCGATTGCTGGCGTAATTGAGCATTAACAACCAGGCATCGTCGTTGCGGCGGGCAGGGATGAGGAGGGTGCCGGTGGCGGTGAGGTTGTATTCGTCGAGGGAGTCGAAGGGTTTGTCGCTAGGAGAGCCCAGGCTGCTGGCCAGGCCGGCGATCCAGTCGTTGTCGAGTTTCCAGCGGTAACTGGCTCCGGCGGCGATGTCCCAGAGGTGGTCGGGCAGGGGGACGTCGGCGTCTGGGAGGCGTGCCTGGGTGGCCAAGTCGGTGGCGTTTACGCGGCCAAAGGCCGCCAGTTCGGCGTGGTCGTCCTGGCGGACGGGAGCAAACACGTTTAAGTTGTTCTGGATTATAGACATATCGGCAGACTGGTCGTTAACGGGCTGGTCGAAGGTGTAGAGGGAGGTCCAGTTGGCTGAGGTTTCAAGTTGGCCCAAGCGGGGATTGAGCCAATGCTGGAGGCTGGATTGTGCTGAAGAGGCGACAGTTGAAGTCAGGATAACGGACGAGAGGATTGCGACTCTGTGCCAATTAGACATTAGAGACCTCCATTGTTTTTGTGGACACAAAAGGAAAATTCACCAATGGTCTCTATGTAGGTTATGCCTTGACGGCAAGAAAGGCAAGTATTTTGGAGGCAGCGTGAGGAAGAATGCTTTTACAGGGCGGCGAAGTCGCAGAGGACGTGGTCGGCGACGGGGTAGGCGGTACGGGTGAGGCGGAGGTGGGTGGAGGAGAGGTCGAGCAGGTGGGCGGCGGTGTGTTGGGCGATGGGTTGGGCGAAGAGGGAGAGGGGGTCGTAGCCGGTGCGGCGTTGGAAGTCGGCCAGGGGGATGCCGGCGGTGCGGCGGAGCATGAGGACGGCGGTTTCGCAGGCGTAGGCGAGGGGGTCGGGGGTGTGGAATTGGGTTTGGGCGGCGGGGGAGCGGTGGTTTTCGATGGTAGAGAGGTAGGCGTTGACGTCGGCGAGGTTGGTGAAGCGGCGGTGCTGGTGGCAGGAGGCGGCGGCGGGGCCTATGCCGAGGTAGGGGTCGTTGTTCCAGTAGGTGAGGTTGTGGCGGCAGGGGAAGTGGGGGCGGGCGAAATTGGAGATTTCGTAGTGGCGGAAGCCGGCGTTTTGGAGGGTATCGATGGCGGTTTCGTACATGGCGCGGTCGGTTTCTTCGTCGATGGGGGTGCATTGGCCGGCCTGTCTCTGGGCGTAGAGGGGGGTGTTTTTTTCGTAGGTGAGGGCGTAGGCGGAGAGGTGCTGGACGTTGAGTTGGAGGGCGTTGTCAAGGCACCGTCGCCAGGAGGCTCGGGTAGCGTGGGGGATGGCGAAGATGAGGTCGAGGCTGATGTTGTCGAAGCCGGCGGCGTGGGCGTGAGCGACGAGGCGGCGGACGTGCTCGGGCGAGTAGGGACGGGCGAGGAAGTCGAGGTCGGCCTGGTTGAAGGATTGGGCGCCGATGGAGAGTCGGTTGACGCCGAGTTGTCGGAGGGTGTCGAGTTGGCGGGGGGTGATTTGGGCGGGGTTGACCTCGATGGTGAATTCGGTGGGTTGGCCGGTGCGGCGGGTGAGTTGGCGGACCAGTTCGGTCAGGTGGTGTTGGGGGAGGCAACTGGGGCTGCCGCCGCCGATGTAGACGGTTTGGAAGGGGTGGGCGAAGGCGTGGGGCTGTTTGAGGGCGGTATCGAGTTCGGCGAGGAGGGCAGCGAGGAAGCGGTCGAGGTCGTGGTCGGCCAGGGGCACGGAGTAGAAGGCACAGTAGGGGCATTTAGCGGTGCAGAAGGGGATGTGGACGTAAAGAGCGGCGGTGGGGGCAGCAGGCGGGCGAGGGTGCGGGGTGCTGGGCGGAGGCGATGTGGGCTGGTTGGCGTCCACAGGCGGGGGCGTATAGTGTTTATTGGCTTCTTTCATGGCAGTCTATTGTAGGGCTAGAGGGAGGATAGTACAGTGTGTAAGGAGAATCGAGGCAGACGTATCAAGACAGGTGGGCACATGGGAAAGGGTATGGTCATGAGACACAGGTATATTTGCTGGACGATGTTGGTGTTGGGGTGGGGCTTGGGGTGTCAGCAGGCGGACAAGTCGGTTTTGCCGTCGTCTGGGGCGTCGACAGCGGTGACGTCGGGGACGATCGCGGGTCTGGCGGGGCAGAGGTACGTGCTGGAGGCGATGGTGATTGGGGGGCAAACGTACGAGCTGGCGGACACGAGGCCGACGCTGCTGGTGAGTAATGAAGGGAAGGTGTCGGGCTTGGCGTCGCTAAACCGCTACATGGGCAGATTGCGGATCGATAGCGAAGGCGTGGTATCATGGGCGGGGCCCTTGGCGATGACGCGTATGGCGGGTCCGGCGGAGCTGATGCGTCAGGAGCAGGCGTTTGTCGAGGCGCTGACGAAGACGACGAGGCTTAGCGTGGAAGGCGAGCAGCTTTATGCCGAGAGCGAAGACGGGCAGATGCGACTGGTGTTCAAGCGGTAAGAGGAGAGGCAGGGCAAAGGCGGATCAAGAACTCGATGGAGGGGTGAGAAAGTCCATTTTGGAGACAGGGCATACGGTTTTCACTTATGGCGTGGAGGTTACGGGGCTAGCACAACAAGGCCTCTTTGGCGGGCGTAGTCTCGGGCGTTTTGGACGGTTTGGGGTGAAGGGGGCGGGAGGAGTTGGGGGAATTGTCGGGCGTGGTAGGCGGGGTGGTATTGGGCCATGATGTTGATGGTTGAGCCGGGGGCGAGGCGGGCGACGATGTCGATGACGGCGTTGGAGTCGACGATATTGGTGGGCATGACGAGGTGTCGGACGAGGAGGCCTTTGGTGGCGAGGCCTTTTTCGTTGACCTGGAGGGGGCCTACCTGGCGGAACATTTCTTTGAGGGCGGCGGAGGCGACTTTGGGATAGCAGGGGGCGCCGGAGTAGGTGCGTCCGGCCTGGTCGGTGTCGTATTTGAAGTCGGGCATGTAGATGTCGATGAGGCCTTTGAGTAGTCTGAGGGTTTCGACGGAGTCGTAGCCTCCGGAGTTGTAGACGGTGGGGAGGGAGAGGCCTTTGTTTCGGGCGATGACGATGGCTTCGGCGACGGCGTGGGCGACGTGGGTGGGGCTGACGAAGTTGATGTTCACGCAGCCTTGGTCGGCGAGGTCGCAGGCGAGGTGGGCAAGCTGGTGGGGCGTGCAGGGTTGGCCGGCGGTGGTCTGGCTGATGTCGTGGTTCTGGCAGAAGAGGCAGGCGAGGTTGCATCCGGCGAAGAAGATGGCGCCGCTGCCGCCGTTGCCGACGAGGGGTGGTTCTTCGCCGAAGTGAGCGGCGGCGGAGGCGACGAGGGGGGTGTAGCCGATCTGGCAGGCGCCGCGTTGTCCTTCGGTGCGGTCGACGAGGCAGGCGCGGGGGCAGAGGCGGCAGGCCTTGAGGATGTTATTGAGGGTGGTGATTCGTTCCTGGTCGTTCACGGCTGGGCCTCGGGTGGGTCTTGGGTAAAATCGAGCAGGTTGGCTGGTGGAGCGGTGGCTTCGAGGACGGCACGGGCGAGGTTGCACCATCGGGTGCACTTGTCGAGGATAACGCTGTCGGCGGTGGCGATGACGTCGGTGGCGTTAGCGAGGACGGCGTCGGGACTGTAGACCAGTTCGACGCGCCAATTCCAGCCTGCTTGCGCAGCGATTTGCAGGAGGAGTGTTTTTAGTCGGCCACTGTTGGAGACGGGGCTGTCGAGGTACCAATGGGCGCGGGCGATGTTGCGGGTGGTGAGGAATTGGCCTATGAGGTCGGCGGCGGGGCAGGTTTCGTTGACCTGGCGGTAGGTGCCGTGGATGCTAGCGAGGTCGCGGTAGCAGCCGTCACGGGCGAGGAGGATGACGCCGCCGGCGAGAGCGGCTTCGACGGTGGTGAGGACGTTGTAGCCGTCGAGTAGCAAGGTAGCGTCGGCAAGGGCGGTGGGGTGGACCTGTTTTTGGCGGCGGAGTTGGCGAGCCTGATCGGAGCAGGCAGAGCGCATGAGGGCGAGTCGCTGGCGTTGGCGTAGGGAGAAATGGTCGCCGACGAGTTTGAGTGCGGAGCGTTCGGCGTAGCCTTTGGTGAGGAGCAGGGAGTAGTCGGCCAGGGCGGCGCGGAGTGTGGGGTAGGCGTCGGGTGCGAAGAGTTTGTGGTCGTCAGGATGGGGGCCTCGATGTTGCCTTTTGTCGGGCAAGGGTGACCTCGCTGGTTGGTTAGGTGTAAGGTGTCACTGCGCGATGGTGTTCTTTTAATGATGGGCCAGATGCCCATGCCACTGTTTTTAACGTTCGCAGGTGCCGACAAGTTCGGCCTGGGCGATGATGTGGCCTTTCATGAGGTCGAGCAGTTGTGTTTTGGAGAGGCCTGGTTTGGCGTCGAGGGGTGTATCGAGTGCGTAGAGCATGAAGTGGTAGTGGTGGGTGCCATGGCCTGGGGGAGGCATGGGGCCGCGATAGCCGATGTTGTTGGTGTCCCAGGAGTTTTTTCCCTGGCGGGCGCCTGGGGGGGTGTCGAGTGTGTCTTTTTGGGGGAGGGCCTCGGGCAGTTGGGTCGTTTCGGGGGGGATGTTGTAGAGGACCCAATGGCCCCAGGGTTGGGGCGTGGGCGCGTCGGGGTCGTCGACGATGAGGGCGAACTGTTTGGCGGCGGCGGGCGGGTCGGACCAGGTCAGGGGCGGGGAGAGGTCCTGGCCTTTGCCGGTGTGCTTTTTGGGGATGGGTTGGCCGGTTTTGAAGGCGGAGCTTTGGAGGTTCATGAGGGGCACTCCTTGGGTAAGGGGTTGGCCGGGTGGTGGAACAGGCCACTACGATCGCAACCTGTTGCCAGGCATAATGTTAGAGCGAGCAACAAGGTCTTGGCTGTTAGGTTTTGCGTGCGGGGGCGTGGGCCCGGGTGTTGGCAGATCATTTGGACAACTCCTGACGGATGAGGTTCCTTATATTATAGCTGGGCTGGCGGCCTCTGTCACCGGGGCTTCGTAAGCAGGCAGGGCAATCGGATCTAATGAGTTCAGGGTGGTTTGGCACTTTGATGTGCACAGTGCAGAAGAGCACGCTGAAGCGTGGACTCTTACAGGAGAGGGCGGGTGGAAAGATCCTCCGATTTTACATCGGGGGCTGGGATGCGGGGGACCGGCGGTTTACACCGGGGGCTTCAAGAGGTATTGCCCTGGCAGGGGTAAGCAAGGCAGGGCGAGTTGGCGTGGGGCCGCTGCGCATAAAGAGAGCCCGCCTGGACGTGGTAGACGCCAAGACGGGCCCAGAGTGTTTGGCAATTGCCGTTGGGAGGGGTTATTGGGGTTGCTTGATGTTGAGCGTGTCGGTGATGTCGAGGACGATGACGGAGGCGATGGGGTTGATGGGTTCCGGGGGCAGGTTGAGGTGTAGGCCGTCGTCCTGGGGGTCGGCGGAGATGGTCTGTTGGCTGGCGAGGAAGGAGACGGCGGCGGGTTTGTTCATCAGGCCGGGGACCAGCAGTTGGCCGTCGGCGGGCCAATCGAAGACGTGAAGATAGAGGGAGGTTTGCTGGTCGGTGGTTTTTTGGGTACATCGGCCCCAGGGCAGTTTAGCGAAGGGGCTGGCCTGGGTGGCGTAGATGGCGTCGCCATAGAGGCTCATCCAGTGGCCCATTTCTTCGAGGCGTTTGATGGCCTGTTGGGGGAAGGTGCCGTCGGGCTTGGGGCCGACGTTGAGGAGGAAGTTTCCGCCTTTGGAGGCGATGTCGATGAGATTTCGTAGAAGGTCTTGGGTGGACTTCCATTGTGTGTCGGCTTTGTTCCAGCCCCAGAAGCGGTTCATGGTCATGCATGATTCCCAATCGACGCCGGGCAGGCCCTGGGCGGGGATTTCCTGTTCGGGGGTGCCGAAGTCGCCGCAGAACTCGCCTTTTTTGGTGAGGCCTGCCATGCCGGAGCGGCCTTTGTCGACGCGGTTGTTGATGATGATATCGGGTTTGAGGGTGCGGACGTACTTGTAGAGGTCGAGGCCGCGTTGGTGGTTCCAGGTTTCTTCCCATTCGCCGTCGAACCAGAGGACGGCAGGATCGTAGCGGTCGACGAGTTCGCGGAGCTGGGCTTTCATGTAGCGGATGTATCGTTCCATGTCGGCGCCTTTGGCGGAGCGTTTTGCAGCTTCCCATTTTAGTCTGGGCAGGTAGTCGGGGTGGTGCCAGTCCATGATGGAATGGTAGAAGCAGAAGGTGACGCCATGGCGGGCACAGGCCCGGCTGAGTTCGCCGAGGATATCACGTTTGAAGGGGGAGGCGGCGACGTCGAAGTCGGTCAGTTCGGAAGGCCAGAGGCAGAAGCCGTCGTGGTGTTTGGAGGTGATGACGATGTATTTCATGCCGGCGGTTTTTGCGAGGCGTACCCAGAGGTCGGCGTCGAATTCAACGGGATTGAACTGGGGCAGGAACTTGTCGTATTCTTCGAGGGGTATTTGTGCGGTGGTGCGAATCCACTCGGCGTGAGTGTTTTTGCCTTTCCACTCGCCGGCGGGGATGGCGTAGAGGCCCCAGTGAATGAAGAGGCCGAAGCGAGCGTCGCGCCACCAGCCCATCCTGGCATCGCGTTGGGCGGGTGTTTCGTCGAGACAGGTCTGTAAGGCGTCGGTGTCGGCGGCGACGGCTGATGCTGGGGTCAAAGCCGATACTGCCATCAAGGCAGCAAGTGTGAGTAGAAGCGTCAGAAACGACTGTGTTGCTGAGATTTGCGTGAACATGGCAACCACCTTTCTGTTGACAGGGGATAGACAGGCACGTTTTGCCCGACGAAACACTTTTGCCGAGGGTCCAAGGGGAAAGCTCGGCGTTTTGACGTAGGGACTATGTTAGTGGGGGCATACGGTTGCGTCAAGAGTGGCGTCGTAACCAATCGGGGGCGGTTTGGCTGAGGGGCGATTGGATATTTCACGAGTAAGGCGTTACACCGGGCGGCAATAGAAGTATAATGTTGGAGCTGAGCCGATCAGACGAAGAGAAGGGTCGGCGTGAGAGCAGTTGAGGACGTTGAGAAGTATTTGACAAGATAGAGGATGTCATACAGCATGGAAGCCAAGCACATACGCAAGATCGCTGAGGAATTGAACATAACGGCCAAGCAGGTGGAGGCAGTGGCGCTGCTGTTGGAGGACAACGCGACGGTTCCGTTTATTGCCAGATACCGTAAGGAAGCAACGGGAAGCCTGGACGAGGTTGCGATAACGCATATCCGTGATCGTCGCGAGCAGCTTGCGGAACTGGACAAGAGGCGTGAGGCAATTCTTGAGTCGCTGGAAAGCCAGGGTCATCTCAACGCTGAGCTTAAAGGCAAAGTGATGGCGGCAGAGACAATGGCGGTGCTGGAGGATATATATCTTCCGTTCAGGCCCAAACGGCGTACACGTGCCACCATTGCCAAGGAAAAGGGACTGGAGGCGTTGGCAAAGCTGTTGTTCGAGCAGGGCGATATTGCGGTCATGGACGAGGCGGGGAAATTCGTGAACGCGGAAAACGAGGTGGATTCAGCGGAGGCGGCGCTGGCGGGAGCACGTGACATCATTGCGGAGTGGGTAAGTGAAGACCAGCAGGCGCGCACGAGTATACGCTCGCTCTATCAGGATGAAGGTCGCTATACCTGCAAGGTAATGTTGGGTAAGGAAGAAGAGGCGATCAAGTATAAGGACTACTACGACTGGAGCGAGCCGCTGGCATCGGCGCCCTCGCACCGGGTGCTTGCGATGCGTCGAGGGACCAAGGAAAAGTATCTGGTGTTGCGGGTGACGGTGGATGAGGATCGGGCGATATCGATTCTTGATTCGTTGTTTGTCAGGGACGTTCATGCGGCCAGCGAGCAGGTCAAGCTTGCGGTAAGAGACAGCTACAAGAGGCTGATAATGCTTTCGATAGAAGCGGAGATTCGGCTTGAGAGCAAGAAGAAGGCAGACGAAGAGGCCATAAAGGTCTTTGCGGAGAATCTCAGGCAACTGCTGTTGAGCTCTCCGTTGGGGGAGAAGAGCATATTGGCGATTGACCCGGCGTTTCGGACAGGCTGTAAGGTGGTGTGTCTGGACAAGCAGGGCAAGCTGCTTTACCACGACGTGATACATCCGCTCACGTCGGCAGCGGGTGCTAAACGTGAAGGGGATAAGGTCATGTCGTGGTGCCAGAAGTACAGCATCGAAGCGATTGCCATCGGCAACGGCACCGCGAGCAGAGAAACCGAGGCCTTCGCGCGGGGCATTGGTCTGCCGCAAGAGATTCAGATTGTCATGGTAAACGAAAGCGGGGCCAGTGTTTACTCAGCCTCGCCGGTCGCTCGGGAAGAGTTTCCCGACCATGACATTACGGTGAGAGGGGCGGTATCGATTGGCAGACGGCTGATGGACCCGCTGGCGGAGCTGGTGAAGATTGACCCGAAATCGATAGGAGTGGGCCAGTATCAACACGATGTCGATCAGTTGCTTCTTAAACGGTGCCTT
>CAYNXW010000101.1:0-8892 GCA_964401265.1 uncultured Pirellulales bacterium
CGATCAAGAACACGATGTTTGCTAACCTGTAGGTGAAGGACGCTATCGTGGATCGGATTTACAAGCACACGAGGCGGCGGCCTGACTCGGGTAAGGATCGTCATCGGGTGGTGGTGAACCTTTATTGGAGCAAGGGGCGGGCATGGTTGTATTTGAACACGTCGGGGGTGAAGCTGTCGGATAGGGGTTATCGCAAGATGCCTTATAAGGCGCCGTTGCGAGAGTCGCTGGCGGCGGGGATCCTGATGGCGACGGGGTATGAGGGGCAGGGGCCTCTGGTGCTGCCGATGTGTGGAAGCGGGACGCTGGCGATCGAGGCGGCGTTGATGGGGCTGGCACGGTCGCCGGGGCTGTTGCGGGGCAATTTCGCGTTTATGCACGTGAAGGGGTTCGCCAAGGACGCCTGGCAGCAGTTGCGTCGGGAGGCGCGCAAGGAGGGGAGCAAGTCGCTTGGTGGGCGAATCATTGCGAGTGATATTTCGGAGGGTGCTATCGAGGCGGCCCGGAAGAACGCGTTGACGGCGGGGGTGGATCATCTGATCGATTTTGATGTGTGCGATTTTGCTGATACGGCGGCGCCGGAAGGGGAGGGCATCGTGCTGTTGAACCCGGAATATGGGGAGCGGCTGGGTCAGGAGAGCGAGCTGGAGGGGACGTATAAGCGGATCGGGGATTGGTTCAAGCAGAGCTGTACGGGGTACACGGGGTATATTTTCACGGGCAATCCGGCGTTGGCGAAGAAGGTGGGTCTGCGAACGAGCAGGCGGATAGAGTTTTACAATGGTGACATCGAGTGCCGGCTGTTGAAGTATGAATTGTACGCGGGCAGTGTCAAGGCGCGCCGGGAGGGCGGCGGTGAGGATAGCGTCAAGAACTCATGAAAGATGCGGGTTCAGCCCCTGCCAGTAGTGAGTTGGCGGCGGTTTGGGCAGGGTGTGCTAGGGTATTGACGGGTGGGCAGGCAGTTGTTATAAGTTGGAAGTGGTGGGCCGGTCAGGGAAGACTGGCGTTGATTGGCTGGGCAGAGGGCGGTGCAGCAGGCAAGGGGGTTGGGCACAAGTGAATAGCCGGAGGAGTGGCCGAGTGGTTTAAGGCGGCGGTCTTGAAAACCGCTGTACCGTAAGGTACCGGGGGTTCGAATCCCTCCTCCTCCGTTAGTTTGTGGGGGCACAATTGGGGGGGCATGTATATATGGGGCGGGTAAGGTTGGCAGGTATATGACGACACATCAGGTGCATTTTGAGCCGGACGGTCTGAAGGTGCGTGTACGGCACGGCAAGAGTCTGATGGAGGCGGCGCAGAGTGCGGGGATACCACTGACGAGTACGTGCGGGGGGGTGGGCACGTGTGGGAAGTGCCGGGTGGAGCTTCTGGATACGGGGGAGACGGTGCTGGCGTGTCAGTACAAGGTGGAGCAGGATGTGCGGGTGGGGGTGGGGGAGGAATCGCGATTTTTTGAACAGAAGATTCTGGAGGAAGGCATTGCCGGCGGGGGCGAGGTGGATCCGGTGGTGCGGAAGTGTCCGGTGCAATTGGCGGCTCCGAGTCTGGAGGATTTGCGAAGCGACGGTCGGCGGCTGGCGGAGACGCTGGTGGCGGACGGTTGCTGCCACCAGGGCTGCGCAGGAGCAAACGGGAGTACGGACGGCAACGGGGGCGAGGGTGTGGAGTTGACGCTGGCGGTGTTGCGGGCTTTGCCGAGAGTGCTTCGGGAGCATGATTTTTCGGTGACGGCGGTGTGTCATCGTCGGCGGGTGCTGGCGGTGGAGGGGGGCGATACGAGTGGCTCGTCGTATGGGGTGGCGGTGGATGTGGGGACGACGACGGTGGTGGCGAGCCTTGTGGATTTGCGTACGGGGCGGACACGGGCGGTGGCGTCGCAGGGGAATCCGCAGGTGGCGTACGGGGACGATGTGGTGAGCAGGATCCAGTATTGCGACGGGCACGGTGAGGGAGTGGCGGAGCTGGGCAAGCAGGTGGTGGCGTGTCTGAACGCGTTGGTTGAGGAGGTGTGCCAAGAGGCGGGCGTGGAACGGGAGGGGATCTATGAGGTGACCGTAGCGGGGAATGCGACGATGCAACATCTGGTGTTGGGGACGCCGGTGAATCAGATTGCCCAGGCGCCTTACGTGTCGGGATTTGCGGCGGGGGCGGACGTGTCGGCGGCGGCGGTGGGGTTGCGGATTCATGAGGCGGGGCGGTTGTACGTGATGCCGAGCGTGGCGGCGCATGTGGGCGGGGACACGGTGGCGGTGGCGTTGGCGACGGCGATGCGGCACTCGGCGGGGGTGAATGTGGCGTTGGATATCGGGACGAACGGGGAGTTGGTTGCGGGCAATACGGATCGGCTTTTATCGTGCAGTACGGCGGCGGGTCCGGCGTTCGAGGGGGCGCGGATTTTGTGCGGGATGCGTGGTGCGGCGGGGGCGATCGAGCGGGTGGCTATTCGCGCCGACGGCGCGGATGGCAGCGAGGTGGCGGTGGAGGTGATTGGGGGCGAGCAGGCGGCGGGGCTGTGCGGCAGCGGGCTGATCGACGCGGTAGCGGAGCTGCTGAAGGTGGGGGTGGTGGATTCATCGGGGCGGATGCTCAGTGCGGAGGAGTTGCCGGCGGGGCTGAATGGGACGTTGCAGGAGCGGCTGGTGGAGCATGAGGGGAAGCCGGCGTTCTTGCTGGTGGGGGCAGGGGAGAGTAAGCACGGGCGGGACATTGTGCTGACGCAGCGGGATATTCGTGAGGTGCAGTTAGCGACGGCGGCGATCCGGGCGGGGGTGGCGGTACTGTTGAAGGAGCTGGGGGTGGAGACCGCGGAGGTGGAGCGTTTGTATCTGGCGGGGGCGTTTGGGAATTATATTCGGCCGGCGAGTGGGCAGCGGATCGGGTTGCTGCCGGCGATGGCGGCGGAGCGGATCGTGCCGGTGGGTAATGCAGCCAGTGCGGGGGCGAAGGAGGTGCTGGTGAGCTGGGAGGCTCGGCGGCATGCGGAGGCGTTGTCGCGTCAGATCGAGTACGTGGAGCTGGCGAGTCGGGCGGACTTTCAGATGCTATTCAGTGAGCATATGTTTTTTCCGGAGGGGTGACGGACCAATATCCCTGCAGCGAGCAAAGAGTTGGGCATGGATAAGGCGACTTATCAGGCCTATATACCCTTGTGTACAAAATGCAGGAGAGCGCGCTGAAGCGTGAATTCTTACAGGCATGGGCGGTTGGAAGGATCCCCCGATTTTACATCGGGGGCTGGAATACAGAGGCCCCCCTACTCACTTAGGGGGATTCATGAGGCATGGGGGAATCGGGGGTTTGCTCTATACGGTTATTTGTCTTCGGGGGCAGGTAGGTTGTCTTTGAGGGGGACGGTTTCGATGGACCAGTCGGGGCCGGGGGCCTGGAGTTTGAATTCTTTTTCGGGGATTTTTTTGTCAATTTTGAGTTTGGTCCACTGGACAAGGGTGACTTCGTTGTCGGGCTGGGCGAAGCGGAGTTGGCGGGGCAGGTAGAGGTCGCGGGAGAACCAGAGTTCGAGGGTGGTGTATTCTTCGGCGAAGGTGCTCTTGGGTTTGGGCTTGAGGATGAGGTGGTGGGTGTCTTTGGGGTCTTTTTCGCAGGGTTTGACGAGTTCGATGTTGAATTCGGCAATGATGTCGGCTTTGCGGAGGGCAAAGGGCAGAGGGAAGGGGCCCTTGCCGAGGCGGAAGTCTTCGGGCTTGCGGGGAGTTCTGGCGATTTCCCACTTTTGGAGGAATTTGGTGCGTTCGTTGCGTCGGGTGAGCCAGAGGCCGTCGAAGGCGATGTCTTCGTTGGTTTTGACGGGTCGGGGCTTTTCGTCGTCTTCGAGGTCCTGCTGGAGGAAGTCGTCGAAGTGGATGCGGAAGCAGACGCGTTTTTCGTCGGCCTGGTAGTAGAGGCGGCCGGTCTGGACGGTGACAACGTCGAGGTCGAGTTGTTCCTGGCGGTACGCCATGTCGGCCTGGAAGGTTTTGAGGTTGGTGGAGTGTTGTTCGATGTTGTCGAGGAGCTTGTCGAGAGCGGGATCGAGGGGCTCTGGGGCAGGCTGAGCCTGCTGGGGGTTGGCTGGTGGGCTGTCCGGGGGATTGGGGGTATCGGCGGCGCAGGCCAGGGAGGCGGCGAGCAGTAGCGTTATGAGGATGTAAGGAGCGTGTGTTTTCATGGGGTGGTTCCTTTTATATATACCAAGCATTTAGTACACGGCTGCAATTTTACGCCTGCTCACGCAGGGGGCTTCACACGCGGGCATGACGCCCGTGACATAATTTTAGCGGCGTAGCGAAGGATGACAAGCAGGATGATAGCACACTGTATGATGAGTATATCGCGCAGACCGATGGCAAGGCAAGTGGCGGTGGCGGCGAGGATGGCGTAGCGGAGGGCTCGGCCAATGAAGGTGGCCAGGAAGTATCGGGGTCGGCTGTAGCGTCGGGAGATAGCGAGCCAGCGAACGAGGTCGATGGGGATAGGCAGGAAGTTGAAGGCGAGCATGAGGGCGAAGGGGCTCAGCTGGAAGTAGCGCAGGGCGGCCTGGTAGAAGCGGTTGGCGGTGTAGGAGGCAGAGCGGCCAAAGCGGAGGAGGAAGGTGATGAGGTAATACTCGTTAAGGTTGGCGATGGCGGTGCCGAGGGCGCCCAGGAGGGCGATGAGGGTGATAGTGGCGGCGGCGGCGAGGGTGTTGGCATGGGGCGAGGCGGCAGGAAAGAGGCGAACGGGGGCGTCGGGAGGTACAAAACGGATGGCGGGTGAGGCGAGAAGCATGACGAGCCAGGCGGTGGGTGCGGGGAAGAAGGTGCAGCAGAGGGCCATGTAGAAGAGGTAGAGCGCGGTAAGCCAGATGCGCCAGGAGAGGCCCGAGGGGTGGAGGTCGTAGTTGTGGAGGCTTTGGGTGGCGGTAAGGGCGAGTGCGGCGAGGAAGATGACGAAGAAGAGGAACCAGCGGCGCAGGGCCATTTTGTCGTCGGCATGGTGGCCTGCGTGGAGGAGAAATTGGAGTAGTTTTTTGTGCATGGTTAACCCGAAGGTCACGGAATATCCGGGTTGATGCGGCCATCGGTCATGTGCAGGATACGGTCGGCGGCCTGGGCGGCGGAGGGGGAGTGGGTGATCATGAGGACGGTGATGCCGTAGTCGCGGTTGATCTGGCGGAAGAGGTCGAGGACGTGTTGGGCGTTATGTGAGTCGAGGTTTCCGGTGGGTTCGTCGGCCATGAGGATGGCGGGGCGGTGCACAACGGCACGGGCGACGGCGATGCGTTGTTGCTCGCCGATGGAGAGTTGGCCGGGCTTGTGGTGGGCTTTGTGGGTCATATCGACGTCGTCAAGGATGCGGTCGATCTGGCCGTCGATTTCGTGTCCCCGGATGCGTTCGGCGACGCAGATGTTTTGTCGAGCGGTAACGGTGGGCAGGAGGTTGAAGCGTTGGAAGACGAAGCCGATCTTTTTTCGGCGGAGTCGTGCGCGGCCGTTGGCTTTGATGTTGGAGACGTCGCGGCCGTCGATCCAGAGTTGGCCCGCAGTAGGGCTGAGCATGAGGCCGAGGATGTGCATGAGGGTGCTCTTGCCGCAGCCGGAAGGTCCCATAATGGCGACGAACTCGCCGGGTTGGAGGGCCAGGTCGATGTCAAAGAGGACGGGGACGTCGAGTCGGCCCTGGGAGAAGGTTTTGGCGATGCTTTTTGCCTGGAGCAGTGGTTGGGTCATGAGGGGGGTCACTCGAAATTAAGGGTTTCGACGGGGTCGTGTCGGAGGGCGAGGTAGGCGGGATAGAGGGCGCTGACGGCACCGCCGACGAGGGCGATAAGGACGGCACCCAGAGTCCAGGAGAGGCGTAGCTCGACGGTCATGAGGGGTTGGAAGGTCTGGATGATGTGTCTGACGAGGAAACTGAGGAGGACGCCGAGGGCAGCGCCGAAGGTGCAGATGAGGGTGGCTTCCTGGAGGGTCTGGGCAAGGATGTTGGCGGGGCCAGCACCGAGGCTTTGGAGAATAGCGATCTCTTTTTGCCTTTCGAGGACCATGGTGTACATGGTGACGAGGATGAAGAGGAAGCAGATGGCCAGGGCGATGACGCTGACGAGGGTCATGAAGGTGGTGAGGCCACGGAATTTGTCGGCGAGTTCCTGGTGGTAGTTGGCAACGAGGGTGGCGCTGCGGTGAGTGGCAGCTTCGATGGTTTCGCAGAGTTGGCCGAGCTGGTCGTTGGAGAGCGTGGGCTGGGCCTTGACGAAGAACATGTGGGCGGTGGGGGCGATGATGCCGCTGCTGGCGCGGAGGCGGTTGATGGGGGCGAAGACACGTCCGGCGACGCCGGTTTCGATGACACCGACGATATGGGCGTCACTGTTGCCATAGGCGATACGATCGCCGACGTGCAGTTGGGCGGCGTTGGCGAGACGTTGGTCGATGATGAGGGGCAGGTCCAGGGGTGGCGGCGCATTGGTTGAGCTCTGGTCGTCGATCTGGCTGGTGAGTTGCTGGGCGGCGTGGCGGGGAGAGTCGAGGTCGGCAAAGAGATGGCCTTGGAGGAGGCGTCGTTGTCCGGCAAAGGTAGCGAAGTGGTTGGGGTGGATGCCGAAGACGTTCTGGGAGAGGCCAGCAAGTTTCATACGGGCGAGGAAGACGGGGATGACGGTGTGTACGGCGGGCTGGCCTTGGATTTGAAGTTGTTGCAGGCGAGGTATTTCTTTTTCCCATAGTTTTCCGCCGCTCATGCTGGCCAGGTCGAAGTGCTGGTCGCGGACGACGATTTCGGCCTGAACGCTTTGCATCCGTTGGGAGATTTCGTCGAGGGTGCCGTTGCTGAGGCCTACCAGGACGAGCAGGAGCATAATGGCGATGGCGACCGCCAGGACGCTCAAGGCGCTGCGGACTTTGCGGTGGGTCAGATTGGCCAGGGCAAGGATCAACATTGCATTTACTTTTATTAGCAGGGGGCGGTAGGTGGTTGGGAGTCGTTTGGGCGAGTGTTTTGGGAGGCTTCTTTCTGGATGTCCTGCATTATTTTTGGCAGTTGTGTCAGCGAGGCTATCACGAAATCAGCGTGCTGCATGAAATCGCGGTGACTGGGGGAAGTAGCGAGCAGGACGGTGCGGGCACCGGCACGTCGTCCGGCGAGCAGGTCGAAGAGGTAGTCTCCGACGACGAGGGTATCGGCGGGGTCGACGGCGAAAGTGCGGCAGGCGTGCAGCACGGCGAAGGGATCGGGCTTGGCAGGGCCATCCTCTCGGGTGACGACGCAGTCGAAGGCCAGGTCGTGTTTGGCGCAGACGCGTTGGACGCTGTCGCGGCGGTTACGGGTGGCCAGGGCGAGGGGGCATTGACGTTGGCGGCAGTAGTCGACGACTTCGTGGACGCCGGGATTGAGCTGGGCATTAAGGGCGGCGTGCAGTTCGTGTTGATGGAGGATTTCTTCAGCGTGGCGGCGTTCCTGGGTTTTCATGCGTTGCATGGCTTCGAGGATGGGGCCGGGGGGCAATCCCATTTCGGCACGGATCTGGTCGAAGTCCAGGCAAGGACGTGTGATGGTGCCGTCGAGATCGAAGATAACCGCAGTAATAGCCATAGTGCAGGCATTGTAGGAGTGTAGGGTGTCCTCGTCAAGGCAAGTGCGTGCTTGACAGGCACAACTGTATGTAATATAGAATTTTACGATCAGCTGGGCGGCAGGCCGCTTCTTGCGGCGTGGTAAGGCGATTTTGGAGGTTACGTTTGCAGACAGAGGTCATCAGGGTAAAAGAGGGGCGTGGTGGAGCAGGTGGCTTGGCGCGTGCGCGGGAGGTGCTCGAGGCAGGTGGGCTGGTCGGGTTTCCCACCGAGACGGTATATGGTTTAGGGGCGAATGCGGCATGCGACGGGGCTTTGTCGCGTCTGGCGGCATTGAAGAACCGGCCTAAGGAGAAGCCTTTCACGCTGCATTTGGGGGACAAAGAGCAGGTAGGCCATTATGTGCCCGATATGCCACTGTTGGACCGGTGCTTTGTGCGCAAGGCGTTGCCGGGGCCTCTGACGGTGGTTTTTGAACTCAGCGTGAAGCAGTTGGAGCAGGTGGGGGAGCGTTTCGGGCCGGCCCAAGCGGAGGCACTTTACTATAAAGGCAGTATTGGCATACGTTTACCCGATGACGCGGCGGCGGCGGGATTGTTGTCGGGTTTGGGTTTTCCGGTAGTGGCGTCCAGCGCCAATTTGGCGGGCCAGCGGCCTCCGACGTCGGGGCAGGAGGTTCTGGAGCAGTTGGAGGGGCAGATTGAGGTGCTGGTGGATGGTGGTCCGACGCGTTTTTCACGGGCGTCAACAATCGTCCGGGTCAACGCTGAGGGGCTTTCGGTGCTTCGAGAGGGGGTTCTGGATGCTGGGGCGGTGCGTCGGATGCGTACGGTGCAGGTTTTGTGTGTGTGCACGGGCAACAGTTGCCGTAGTCCGATGGCAGAGGCGTTTTTTGGGCAGGCCTTGTCACAAAAGCTGGGCTGTTCGGTTGACCGTTTGGGAGAAAAAGGTTATAAGGTGTCATCAGCGGGCATGATGGCCTGGAGCGGTTCGCGAGCGTCGTCAGAGGCGGTTGCGTGCTGCCAGGAGGCGGGGCTGGACATCAGCGGGCACCGATCGAGGCCAGTGACGGAGGAGTTGCTTCGTCAGAGCGATTTTGTCTTTGTGATGGATCAATCGCACCTGGACGGCATTTTGGCGCTGGTTCCGGATTGCGGGTCGCGGGTGGCCTTTTTGAGTAACAAGGGTGCGATTACGGACCCGATAGGGCATTCGTTGGCGGAATATCGCGGCTGTGCAGAGCGGATATTGGCCAGCGTGCGTGAGCGAGTTGAAGAAATGCTGGGGGGGGAAGCGTGTGGCAGAGGGCTCTAGTCAGGAGACCGGGGCAGGCTGCCTTGAG
>CAYNXW010000102.1:0-8744 GCA_964401265.1 uncultured Pirellulales bacterium
CCGCTCGCGCCTGCTCGAAAAACTCAACAGCCTGCCCGCCGGCACCCTCCCCGCCGACGTCCAGCCCACGCTCGGCCCCGACGCCACACCCCTGGGCCAAATCTTCTGGTACACCCTCGAAGGCCGCGACCCCGACAACAACCCCGCCGGCGGCTTCGACCTCGAGGAACTGCGCACCATCCAGGACTACTACGTCCGCTATTGGCTTGCCGCTGCTGACGGTGTCGCCGAAGTCGCCTCCGTCGGTGGCTACGTCCGCGAATACCAGATCGACGTCGACCCCGACGCCATGCGCGCCTACGGCGTCAGCCTCATCGACGTCTTCAACGCCGTCAAAGCCTCCAACATCGACGTCGGCGCCAAAATGCTCGAAATCAACCGTGTCGAATACCTTATCCGAGGCATCGGCTTTGTCAAACAACTTGCCGACCTCGAAAACAGCGTCATCAAAGTCAACGACAACGTCCCCGTCCTCATCAAAAACGTCGCCACCGTCGCCCTCGGCCCCGCCCTGCGCCGCGGAGCACTCGACAAAGGCGGCGCCCAGGCCGTCGGCGGTGTTGTCGTCGCCCGCTACGGTGACAACCCCCTCGCCGTCATCAACAACGTCAAACAAAAAATCACGCAGACCGCTGCTTCCCTGCCCGCCAAGGTCCTCATCGACCACACCCGCACCACCAACGACCAACTCGCCCAATTCGCCCGCCAACACAACTTCGCACCCTTCGACGGGCCCGACCTCAACCAACCCGGCTGGCTCGACTGCCTCCGCTCACTCGACCGTAGCCACTGGCCTGCATGGGCCACCATCAGCCAACTCACCGTTGTCCCCTTCTACGACCGCACCGGCCTCATCTACGAAACCCTCGCCACCCTCAACGACGCCCTCCTCCTCGAAATCCTCATCACCATCATCGTCGTCCTCATCATGGTCGCCCACCTCCGCAGCAGCGCCCTCATCAGCTCCATGCTCCCCCTGGCTGTGCTGCTTTGCTTTGTCGCCATGAAAGTCGCCCGCGTCGACGCCAACATCGTCGCCCTCTCCGGCATCGTCATTGCCATCGGCACCATCGTCGACATGGGCATCGTCATCTGCGAAAACATACTCCGCCACCTCGACAAAGCCCACCCCGGCGAAGACCGCCTCAACGTCATCCACCGCGCCGCCGCCGAAGTGGGCTCCGCCGTCCTCACCGCCGTCCTCACCACCGTCGTCGGCTTCCTGCCCGTCTTCACCATGGCCGGCCCCGAAGGCAAACTCTTCAAACCCCTCGCCTACACCAAAACCTTCGCCCTGCTCGCCTCCATCGTCATCGCCCTGACCGTCATTCCCCCGGCCGCCTACCTTCTGTTCTGCTCCACCATCTCCAGCCGTCGCCTCCGCCGCCTCTTCCACGGAGCCCTCGCTGCTCTGGCCCTGGCCCTGGCTGCCTGGGGCCTCTACCGCGCCTCCCTGCTCGTCACCGCCGCCGCACTCGCCCTGCTCCTCTTCGCCCTCGCCCGCGCCGTTACTCTCCCCCTGCCTCGCCGCCTGCATCGCTTCACGCCCTACCTGCCCCTCATCATCATCGTCGTCTTCGTGGGCCTGCTGCTCACCCAACACTGGCTACCCCTCGGCCCGCAAAAAGGCCTCCTCCGCAACCTCCTCTTCGTCGCCCTGCTCATCGCCATCCTCCTGCTCTTCTTCAAACTCTTCCAACACCTCTACCCTCGCCTGCTCGCCTGGTGCCTGGCCCACAAAATCCTCACCCTCTCACTGCCCACCCTGCTCGTCCTCGCCGGCGCCACTGTCTGGATCGGCTTCGACAACCTCTTCGCCTTCGTTCCCGCTACGGCCCGCCGCGCAGGCCTTGACCCCAGCACCCTCCGCTCCACCACCTTCTGGGTCCACGCCGACCAAACCTTCCCCGGCCTCGGCAAAGAATTCATGCCCCCCCTCGACGAAGGCTCCTACCTCTACATGCCCACCACCATGCCCCACGCCTCCATCGGCGAAGCCCTCGACGTCCTCGCCAAACAGGACCTCGCCTTCCAGACCATCCCCGAAATCGACTCCGTCGTCGGCAAGATCGGCCGCGCCCAAACCCCCCTCGACCCTGCACCCATCTCCATGATCGAAACCGTCATCAACTACAAATCCGAATACCGCACCGACGACAAAGGCCGCCGACTACGCTATAAATACGACTGCGACGCTCGCCAATTCCTCCGCGACGACAAGGGCCAACTCATCCCCGACCCCAAAGGCCGCCCCTTCCGCAATTGGCGCGACCACATCACCTCACCCGACGACATCTGGCACGAAATCGTACAAGCCGGCAAAATCCCCGGCACCACCTCCGCCCCCAGGCTCCAACCCATCGCCGCCCGCCTCGTCATGCTCCAGAGCGGCATGCGCGCCCCCATGGGCGTCAAAATCAAAGGCCCCTCCCTCGAAGCCATCGAACACGTCGCCCTCCAGTTAGAATCACTCCTCAAACAAGTACCCTCCGTCGAACCCGACACCGTCCTCGCCGACCGCGTCGTCGGCAAACCCTACCTCGAAATCATACCCGACCGCAACGCCCTTGCCCGCTACGGCGTCCCCGTCCGCCACTTCCACGACGTCGTCGAAATCGCCATCGGCGGCAAACACATTACCACCACCGTCCAGGGCCGACTCCGCTTTCCCGTCCGCGTCCGCTACCTCCGCGAACGACGAGACACCATCGAAAAACTCCAGAACATCCTCGTCCCCGCCCCCGACGGCGCCCAGATCCCCATCGCCCAACTCGCCCGCATCCGCTACGTCCGCGGCCCCCAGATGATCAAAAGCGAAGACACCTTCCTCGTCGGCTACGTCGTCTTCGACAAGATACCCCAAGCCGCCGAAGTCGACGTCGTCCAACAATGCCAAGCCTTCCTCCAGAAAAAAATCAACACCGGCCAGCTCACCCTGCCCCCCGGCCTCAGCTACACCTTCGCCGGCACCTACCAGAATCAGGTCCACGCCCAGAAAACCCTCGCCCTCGTCCTGCCCCTCGCCCTCTTCGTCATCTTCATCATCATCTACCTCCACTTCCGCTCCGTCGCCACCACCCTGCTCATCTTCTCCGGCATCCTCGTCGCCTGGGCCGGCGGTTTCCTCCTCCTCCACCTCTACGCCCAACCCTGGTTCCTCGATCTCAACCTCTTCGGCGTCAACATGCGCCACCTCTTCCAGATCCACCCCATCAACCTCAGCGTCGCCGTCTGGGTCGGCTTCCTCGCCCTCTTCGGCATCGCCACCGATGACGGCGTCGTCATGGCCACCTACCTCCAGCAAACCTTCCGCGCCCACACACCCACTTCCGTGGCCGACATCCGAAACGCCGTCGTCACCGCCGGCTCCCGACGCGTCCGCGCCTGCCTCATGACCACCGCCACCACCGTCCTCGCCCTGCTGCCCGTGCTCACCTCCACCGGCCGAGGCGCCGACGTCATGGTCCCCATGGCCATCCCCTCCTTCGGCGGCATGCTCATCGAAGTCATCACCATGCTCGTCGTCCCCGTCCTCTACTGTGCCAGCCAGGAACGAAAACTCAAACACGCCCCTCAACCGTAGTCATGTTTCCCACTGTACAATATCCCCTGACCCCTGCCAGACGATGGTGTAAGATGCACGCTGTCGCAAAGCTATAGCCAATAAGGGCTTACGCGATACGACTTGACTTTTATCGCCCCCACCTAATAGAATATGATGTGCGTTACAGGTGTCCGGCCCAACGGGCCCCGTGCACCGAACGGCAGGATGATGTCTAAGGAGTCCTCCCATGACTACCCCCAAAAATGTCCACGTTACACGTATCTTGTGCATGGCCCTTCTAATGCTGGCCCTGACCGCACCAGCCGTCGCGGTGGCTGCCACACCATGCTGCTCCGCCTCACTCTGCCTCCGCGATCAGGACACCTGCCAAAGCAATACCCTCCAACAGATCCCCTATCGCCATGCCAGACGCAGGCCCAGGTACGATCCCGACGACCCCCACTACATCGCCGTCAACCAGCAAATGCAAATGCTCCTGCAGTTTGTCGAACAGGCCATCCAGGAAGAACGGCTCATCGGCTACGGACCAGGCCGCTCCGCCCCACGCCGACTCAGGGCCTTCAATAACAGACTCAGGGTCCCCACGCGTCATCTCGCCGCCGGCCGATTCCGAAACGCCGCCAAAAGACTTGAACGCCTCCTCCGGTTCGCCGATGGCCAACAACGACCAAAGGACTTCGTCGCCGGAACCGCGATAGCCGAACTCGCCCAGCGTATCCAAAACCTCATTGACGCCATCAACAACCCCCTAATGCCCGAATACAGCCTCAACATCATAATCGAAGGCCAGGGCGCCGTCGTCGTTGACCCAAACCTCGATCTCTACACCTCAGGCCAGACCGTCCAACTCACCGCCATCGCCGAGCCCAACTGGACCTTCGTCGGCTTCTCCGGCGATCTCGAAACCCTCGACAACCCCGCCCCCCTCATCATCAACGCCGACACCTCTCTCACCGCCACCTTCGAACCCCTTGACGCCGAAGCCGTCATTGAAATCTGGTACGGCGACTACCAGAACGTAGGCCAAATAGGCATCGCACAACCATGGGCCAACATCCTTGGCAACATCCTCGGTGCCGAAAACGTCGCCTCTCTCGCCTACTCGCTAAACGGCGGCCCCGATATGCACCTTTCCATCGGCCCAGACGAAAACGACCGACTCGCCCAACCCGGAGACTTCAACGCCGAAGTACCCTTCGATGACCTCGACCCGGGCCTCAACAACGTCACCCTCACCGCCACCTATGGCAACGGCGAAACCGTCTCCCGCACCGTCACCCTCGATTACGACCACGGCAACACCTGGCCGCTCCCATATGTCCTAGACTGGACACAACTTACCCATATACACCAGGGCGTCCAGGTCATCGACGGCCTCTGGGGACTGCTCGCCGGCGCCGCAAAAACCGTCGTCACCGGATTCGACCGCAACATCATCCTCGGCGACCTCAACTGGCAAGACTACGAAATCACCGCCGACGTCCGTGTCGACAGCATCGATATCTACCCCGGCCAGCCCGGCGGAAAACCCGCCGTCGGCATCCTGCTGCGATGGCAAGGCCACATCGCCTGGAATCCCGATGACCAACCACGCATCGGCTGGTACCCCTGCGGCGCCCTCGGCTGGTTCAAATGGGCTGCGACCGCCGACGCCGGCAGCTTTCAGATCCTCGGTAGCAACGGCCTCCTCGAAACCGTCGATAACTCAGGACTCGTTCCCGAAATTGGCGTAATGTACGTCTGGAAAATGCGCGTCGAAACAATGCCCGACCTCTCCAGCCTCTACAGCCTCAAAGTCTGGCCTGCCGCAGACCCAGAACCCGTCGAGTGGCTCCTCACCTACCAGAACGACCCCGACGACCCGCCCTCAGGCTCCATCATGCTCCTCGCTCACCACGCCAACGTCGCCTTCGGCAACCTCACCGTAACACCCCTCGAAGCCGCGCCAGAATAAAAACAGACACCGTATGTCGCACTACGTAGGATGACCAACGCCTGCTAACCAGGCTGCGTCACCCTCTCAAATCCTCTCCCCACCCGTTCTCCGCACTCATAACTCCCCCCCCGTCCCCTCTTACGGCACCGGCGTCTCCCCTATCCGCCGCACCCAGATATTCCGATACCGCACCGGATCGCTATGATCCTGCAGCATGATCGGCTCCTCATCACCGTGCAGCTCATACTTGGCCCGCTTCTTGTGCGTCGTCGTCCCCAACAACTCTGTGCTATCCTGCACCAGCACCCCGTTTTGAAACACGGTCATCCTCGCCGGCTGCACCATCTCCCCATCCTTATCAAAATGAGGCCGCCGAAACACGATGTCATACGTCTGCCACTGTCCCGCCTCCCGGCACGCATTGACCAAAGGCGGATACTGCCCGTAAATCGCACCCGCTTGTCCGTCCGCATAGGTCTTATTGCCATGCGAATTCAACACCTGCACTTCGTACCGGCCCATCAGGAATATCCCACTGTTGGTGCCGCTCTGGCCCTTGCCGCTCACCCCCGCCGGGGTCGCCCATTCCACATGCAACTGACAATCTCCAAACCCCTCCTTCGTCCGTATGTTACCCGTCTTCGGCGTCACCTCCATATACCCGTCCCGCACCTGCCACGTCGGCGTCTGCCCTTCCTTGACGCTTGCCCACTGCGACAAATCCTTGCCCCCAAACAGCACCACCGCATCCGACGGCGCCGCACCCACCGCCGCCCCCGGCGTCACCACCAAAGGCCGAGGCCGCGACATGTCATGCACACTCCATTTGTACTGCCGCTCAGCTGCCACCCGCCCGCAGCCTGCCAAACCCAACAACCCCACCGTCAACGACACTGCCGTCATCCGCTTCCACATCATTGCATACTCCTTCTTCACTATGCTACCGCCCCCATCCCACGTTAAACCCCTGCTTCTCTGCGTCCGTTCGTAGCGGGCCCCTCCTCCCTTCAAAATCCTGTCTTCTTAGTGCCTTCGTGCCTTAGTGGTGAACGCTTCTTCTCTGACCTCAATTCGTCAAACTCCGTATCGGCGCCGGTATCTGCCCGCCGTTCTCGATAAACCGCCCGTTACAATTACGAAACGGCACGTCGATCACCGGCCCGCCCCCGAACAACCCGCCAAACGACACCTCGTCGCCCGCTTTCTTGCCCGGCACCGGTATCAGCCGACACCCCGTCGTCTTATTGTTGATCATCCCAATCGCCATCTCATCCGCGATAATCGCACTGATCGTCGCCGCGTCCGTATCCCCCGGCAGCAACACCATGTCCAGACCCACCGAACACACCGCCGTCATCGCCTCCAGCTTGTCCAGCCGCAAACTCCCTTGCCGCGCCGCCTCCGAGAGCCCCGCATCCTCCAGCACCGGAATAAACGCCCCGCTCAAGCCCCCCACCGAACTGCTCGCAAACAACCCTCCCTTCTTCACCGCGTCGTTCAACAACGCCAACGCCGCCGTACTGCCCGGCGCCCCCACCGCCGCGATCCCCAACGCCCGCAAAATCTCCCCCACACTGTCTCCCACCTTCGGCGTCGGCGCCAGCGACAAATCCACAATCCCCAGCCGCACCCCCAACTGCTCTGCCACCTCCCGACCGATCAGCTCACCTACACGCGTCACCCGAAACGCCGTCTGCTTGATCTGCTCCGCCAACTCGCCCAGACTCACCCGCCCCGCCGCCTGCACCCGCTCCACCGCCGACTTGACCACCCCAGGCCCGCTCACCCCGATACTCACCACACAGTCCCCCTGCCCGTGACCATGAAACGCCCCCGCCATGAACGGGTTATCGGACGGACTGTTCGTAAACACCACCAGCTTGGCACACCCAAACCCCAACTGCTCCCGCGTCGCCTCCGCCAGCTCCTTAATCACCTCCCCCATCGCCCCCACCGCATCCATATTAATCCCCGCCTTCGTCGTCCCCACGTTCACCGAACTGCACAACCGCTCCGTCTCGCGCAGCACCTTGGGCAGCGACCGCACCAGCACCCGCTGACCCGCCGTCTCACCCCGCTCCACCAACGCCGTAAACCCCCCGATCAAATCCACCCCCACCTTCCGCGCCGACTCGTCCAGCGTCCGCGCCAACTCCAACGCCGCCGCCTCACCATGCCCCTCCAGCAGCATACTCGCCGGCGACACCGCCAGACGCTTGTTCACAATCGGTATCTCATACTTGTCCCCCACCCGCTCGCACGCCTCCACCAGCCGCGCCGCCCGCTGACCAATCTTGTGCGCCACCTTCCGACACATCAACTTCACGTCAGGCCCCCCGCACTCGTTCAAATCAATACCCATCGTCACCGTCCGAACGTCCAGATTCTCACCCTGCAACATCCGTATCGTGCTCAGTATGTCCTCAGTCCTCAGCATACCTGCCTCTCCAACCCATATGTGTCGCGGCCATCTTGCCCGCGCAATAAATATCCGTCGCCAAAGGCGACAACTCCCCTACTTCCTGCACCGATAAACAAACGCCGGCGGCAGATTCCGCCACACCACCCGCGACTTGCGCACCTCCGAGAATCGCGCCGTAATCTTCTTCTTAAAACGCTGACCCGCCGGAAGCAAGAGCCCCTGCAAATACGCGAACGTCACGAAAATCCCGCCGTCCTTCAAACTCGCATGCGTGGTCTCGAGAAAATCATCTTGCGTCGCCTCGTCAAACGCCGCCCAGGGCAAACCGCACACAATCGAATGCACCTGCCCAATACCGTGTCGCTCCAGTATCTTCCCCGCGTTACCGATCGAATCCTCGCAAATGACCGCATCCGGAAACCGCTCCTGCAAAATGGGAACCAGTTGCGCATTACGCTCAATCGCGACAAACCGCCCCCCGGGCCCCAGCTGCCTGATGATCTCCCCCGTAAACACACCCGTACCAGGCCCAAATTCCATCACCGTCGCATCGGCCGCAAACGAAGCCTGCGCCACAATCTCCCGCGCCAGACCCGCCGAACTGGGCGCAATGGCCCCTACCGTCGAAGGCGAACGAACAAACTCCGACAGAAAAACCAGCTTCTCTCTAATACCACTGCCCAAAACGTTATCCCCACTCTTCAAAGCCTGTCAAGAAAAGCATCTTCTTGGCCAGCTTAACTTCTCTGAAATCCTGTCAATCCTGTCAAAAAAACTCTTTCCTCTCAACTCTGAAATCAACTGCGCTTGCTCTACTCATC
>CAYNXW010000103.1:0-8721 GCA_964401265.1 uncultured Pirellulales bacterium
AAGTGACGGGCCGCCATGCGAGAGTCGTCCACTTGGTGTGCACCCAGGTTGCCCATGTCGCCATTGCCCGTGTCCCAGATCCAATGCCAGTGATAATGCAGGTTTTTGCGCATCAACGGTTTGAGGGGGGCCGGGCCGGTCCACAGGTTGTAGTCGAGTGTGCCGGGTGGGTCCTGAGCATGTGTGACTTTGCCGATGGGGCTACGGTGCCGATAGCATAACCCATAGACGTAGTGAATCTTGCCGAGGTTGCCCTGCCAGATATAGCGTAGGGCGGCACGGAATCCAATGTCAGAGCGGTTCTGAGTGCCCGCTTGCACAATGCGTTTGTACTTGCGGGCGGCGTTTACGATCTGTCGGCCTTCCCAGATGTTGTGAGAGACGGGCTTTTCGACATAGACGTCCTTGCCCGCCTGGCAGGCCCAAATAGACGCCAAGGCGTGCCAGTGGTTGGGGGTGGCAACCACCACTGCATCGATGTCCTTATCATCGAGGAGCCGGCGCAAGTCGTTATACGTCGCTACCTTCTGGCTGCCATTGCCAAAAGGCTTGGCAGCTTGTGCGAGTAGCGACCGGTCGGCGTCGCAAATAGCGTTGATGCGGACGCCGGCGTGCTTACGGAGGTGGCGTAAGTGATTCCTGCCCTGCCTTCCGGTACCGATAACACCCAGGCGTATGGCTTCATTGGCGCCTCGAGCTCCGCGGGCGTGCACGGGCCAAAGAGCCTGTGGCCCCAGCACGGCAGCGGCTCCGCTGGCCAAGGTCCCCTTGACAAAATCGCGACGCGTTAGCCCGTCACTTTTCGGATGGTCCATTGTGACTCCTGTCTTTCTGATGCGTCCTGCAATTTTCGTAGTGGCTCGTACGGCCATAGGAGCCATTCTATCCTCTACATAGGACATTGGCAAAAACATTTATGTCTGCGGGAGGCGTGAAGCTCTATCGGCTGAGCCAGTTGAGCGTGGCATCGTTTGGACAAAACGCTCGCAGGTTCTCAGTTGGCGTACCAGGGGGCACTTCGCAGCCGGGCATGAGGATAAAGGAGCTGCCGGCGGCGGCGATGCACTGTTGTGCTGCGGTCGTGACCTCGGCAGGTGTCCCCTGGAGCAGGACCGCGGCGGGGTCGAAGTTGCCGCAGAGGGTGATGTCTTGGCCAACCTGGCTGCGGGCGTAATCGAGTGGGACCATCCAATCGACGTCGATGACGTCAGCGTCGGTGGTCGCCATCAAGGCGATGATGTCAGTGATATTGCCGCAGATGTGGAGTTTGACCTTGGGGCCCAGTTCATGGATGGCGGCGAAGAGTTTTTTCTGGTAGGGCAAGACGAGTTGCTCGTAGAGTTGTGGGCCGATGAGGCTGGCGGCGGCGTCGCCAATGGCGATCATATCGGCGCCGGCGGCGGCTTGTTGTCTGGCGAAGTTGATGGCGTTGTCGACCAGGACGTCCGCGGCGTCGGTGAAGAAATCGGGTTGGTCGACCAGGTCGACCATGGCCTGGTTTATGCCGCGAAGGTCGACGTATTCGGCAATGGGGCCTTCGAGCCAGCCGAGGACGCTGTGGGTGTCGCCCACGGCGGCGGCCAGTTGAGCGATAGAAGCCGCCCGCTGGTTCATGCGGGGGCAGTGGTCGGTGTCGATGTTTCTGAGGCTGTCGATGTCGGCGGCGGTGTTGAGCAGGTGGGCTTTGGGTTTGCCGACACCTTCGGGCGGGTAGTCGAACTGCATGCCGTAATCGTCGGCCTCGCGCCAGGGGTCGCTGATGGCGCTGACCTGGTCGATGTTGAAGTCGCCGGCGACGGCAAGATTGGACTGGACGAGCACATCGCCCTCGAGGTAGTAATCACGATAGGTGCGGTGGATATAGTGTGCCGCCCAAGCCATGAAGATGGGGGTTACCGGCGTGCGGTCGACAGGCAGCTGGGCGATGGTGGCGTGAATACGCTCCTTGGGAGACATTGTGTTAGTCATGAGAAGACCCCTTGGTCAGTGGCGCATGGTCATTCGTTTTTCTGTCAGAGCACCACAGAGCAGGTGCACCAGGCCGACCAGACCGAGCAGGCCAAAGACCCAATTGATCCAGAGTTTTCCTTCGACGATCATGAAGATCAGCAGGCCTACCAGGGTATAGAGTCCGCCGAGCATTTGCAGTCGCCAGGCGAGCAGCAGTCCGAGCCAAGCCAGGATGATTGCGCCGAAGTCGATGATTTCGGGGAGAGGCCTTTCCAGAAGATTGGGCGGCCCGACGGAGAGGGATTCGCCGACAAAGATGGCCAGAAACAACAGAGCGATAAGCGAACCAGCAATCCTTGCGGTCCAGCGCATCACAGGTACGAAGAGGCGGTTCATAGCAATCCTTTCTCTGGGACCGCTTACGGATAGAGTTTGCCCATCATACGGGGGTAGGCGATGGTTTCGCGGATGTGTTTGATGCCGGCGAGCCAGGCGACGGTGCGTTCGACGCCCAGGCCGAAGCCGCCATGAGGTACCGAGCCGTAGCGTCGCAGGTCGAGGTACCAGTCGTAATCGGCCTGTTCGTAGCCGAGTTCGCCGATGCGTGCGAGGAGGGCGTCGTAGTTGTCTTCCCGCATGGAGCCGCCGATGATTTCGCCGTAGCCGTGGGGGGCGAGGCAGTCGAAGTTGAGGACGACGTGGTCATTCTTGGGGTCGGGTTTCATGTAGAAGGCCTTGGCGGCTTTGGGGTAGCGGTGGACGAAGACGGGGCGATCGTGGAGCTGGGAGATGATGGTTTCGTCGGAGCCGCCGAGGTCCTTGCCCCATTGAAAGTTCTGGGCGAGTTCGAGGTGGTGAGGCAGGTTGGCGAGTTGCTCTTCGAGTTCGGTGATGTCCTCGCGAGCCTGTTTGATCTGGTTGGCCAGTTTGTCTTTTTGCCACTGTTTTCGGGCTGATGCCTGCTCCTGGGTGGCCTGTTCGATTTGCTCTTGGAGCTGGTCGATCTGGCTGCGTTTGGTTTCCATTTGCGATTCGACGAATTCCTGCACGTGTGTGCTGTGGAGCAGGTCGACGGCGTCGGTGTAGCTGAGGCGGTGGAAGGGTCGTTGGATGGCCTCGAGGGGCGCCAGGTCTCGGCCGAGCAATTCCAGTTCGGTGCGTCGGTCTCGCAGAGCGGCCTGGGTGACGGCACAGATGAGTCCCTCGGCGACGTCGAGGAGTTCATCGAGGTTGGTGTAGGCCAGTTCGGGTTCCACCATCCAGAATTCGGTGAGGTGTCGTCTTGTTTTGCTTTTTTCGGCGCGGAAGGTGGGGCCGAAGCAGTAGACCTTGCCCAGGCTAAGGGCGGCGGCTTCGAGGTAGAGTTGGCCTGTCTGTGCCAGTGCGACCGATTCGCCGAAGTAGTCGACCTCGAAGAGGGTTTGTTCGCCTTCGGCGGCTCCGGCGGAGAAAATGGGGGTGTCGACGAGCATGAAGCCGTCGTCGTTGAAGTAGTCTCTGATGGCTTTGACGACGGTGTGACGCAGCCGGGCCAGGGCCCATTGGCGTTGGGAGCGGAGGTGGAGATGGCGATGCTTGAGGAGGAAATCGACACCGTGTTCCTTAGGGGTGATGGGATAGGCTTCGGTGGCGTGGACGATTTCGACTGCGGTAGCACCGAGTTCATAGCCGCCGACGCTGCGAGGTTCTTCGCGGACGGTGCCCTTGACACGGACGGCTGACTCCTGGCCCAGGCGTTTGACGGCATCGAACATCTCGGCGGTTTCGTCGCGTTTTTCGAGGACGGCCTGGCAGAGTCCGGTTCCATCGCGGACGATGAGGAATTGCACCTTGCCGCTGCCCCGTGAGTTGTAAAGCCACCCCTCGATCACGACTTCCTGGCCGACGTGCCGGGACAATTGTTCGATTCTGACCGGTGTACCTTCCATTGGTGCTCCTGTTTGCAGGGTATAGAGTTTCCGTTTACCCGCGTTGCCGGAGGCGGCTAATCCGCGGGTTGTTCAGGTATGATAATCCATCGGGCGACACAGGTCACCAGTACGGGCGGCAGGGCGGTGGCCAGGCAGAGAAAGATCGGCCCCAGGCGAACGAGGCTTGGGGGCGACGTCTTTGCAGACGCGGGCATGCATTCGCTGCGTTGTTGGACGATACAGTTGTTTCACCGCTGGGGGGCCCTGCTGTGTCAGTCTAGATTTGTTCTTCCAGGTACAGTCTGACCGCTCGGAGGAACTCGGCGGCGAGGGCACCGTCGACGACGCGGTGGTCGCTGCAGAGTGTGGCCTTCATCATCGGTCTGATTCCAATGTTGCCGTCGATGACCACGACCTGGTCCTGGACGGCGCCCACGGCGAGGATGGCGCTTTCGGGCGGGTTGATGATGGCGGTGAAGTTGTCGACGCCATACATGCCGAGGTTCGAGACGGTGAAGGTGCCTTTGCCGGCTCCGATGATTTTGCCTTGTCGGGCAGAGGTCGCCAGGCGTTTGGTTTCGCCGGCGAGATCGTACCAGTCGCGTTCGTTGGCGTTCGTGAGGACGGGGACGACGAGGCCGTCAGGCACGGCGGTGGCGACGCCGACGTTTACGTCGGGCAGGTAGGTGATTTTTTCCTCGGTGAAGCGGCTGTTAACGGCGGGGTACTGCTTGAGGGCGACGGCACAGGCCTTGACGACCAGGTCGTTGACGGAGACGCGTTGTGGCTTTTCGCGGCCTTCGTTGAGTTCGCCGCGTTTTCGCATGGCACGGCTCATATCGATGCTCATAGTGACGTTGAAGTGGGGCACGTCGCGGGCGCTGCTTTGGAGGTTCAGGCCGATGGCGCGTCGCATCTTGGTGACGGCGACTTCGGTGCCGGGCACGGGCTGGCCGGGCGCGGGCGCGGCGGCGGGTTTCTGGGCGACGAATGTTGCTACGTCAGCACCGATGATTCGGCCGTTGAGGCCTGTGCCCGCGATGGCGGCCAGGTTGACGCCGGCGTCTTGGGCCAGGCGGCGTGCGCGGGGCGAGGCGAGGATTCGGCCGTACTCTCCGCGTGCTGCCACGTCAGCACCTGTTGCCAGGGCTGTTGCTGGGCCAGCTTGGGCATGGGCTTCGACATCGGCGCGGGTGATGCGTCCGTTGGGCCCGGTGCCTGTGACCTGAGACAGGGCGACGCCGAGTTTGCCGGCGACCTGGCGTGCCAGGGGTGACGCCTTGACTCGGCCGTTGCCGCCTTGGTCGTCGGTGGCGACGGAGGGGCTGGCGGTCGCCGCAGGTGCTGCTGCCGGTGCGGTGGTCTGCTGGGCCGCGGTCGCTGCTATTTCGGTACCTTCAGGGCCGACGTAAGCGATGATTTCGCCCACGGGGACCATGTCGTTTTCCCCGGCCAGTTGCTTGAGGAGCACGCCGGCGGCGGCGGATTCAACCTCGATGACCGATTTGTCTGTTTCGACCTCGAGGACGACTTCACCTTTGGCCACGGCGTCGCCAAGAGCTTTGGCCCATTTGACGATGCGGACCTCCTCGGTGGTTTGGTCGGGGACGGGCACCTTGACTGGCGTAACGTCGGCGGGTAACTCGCCGGCGGGGGCTGCAGTAGGGGTTTCCGCAGGGGCTGGGCTTGCCTGCTGGGGCACCGCTTGGGCCTTGCCTGTGGGGACCGATTCGCCCGCCTGGCCCACATAGGCGACGATCTCGCCCACGGGGACCATGTCGTTTTCACCGGCCATTTGGCCGATCAGGACGCCTTGGGCGGTCGCTTCGACCTCGATGACGGATTTGTCTGTTTCGACCTCGAGGACGACCTCACCTTTGGCCACGGTGTCGCCTGGGGCCTTGTTCCACTTGACGATACGCACTTCTTCCGTCGTCTGATCCGGTATGGGTATCTTCACTTCCGTCGCCATGAATCGCCTGCTCCTTCAAAAAGCTCCGGGCCGTTTCGAAGCGGCCCCTGTATCCCGTACGTGGATTAGCCCACCCCGCCCACGCCTCCAGCGTGCTCCCCACCCTATGGGCCTGTTACCAGACTCTGTTTTTACCGCATGGAGGCTTTGGCGTCAACAAATACGCAACAATTCCCCGCTAATACCACGCTGGAGCGCAAGTTTGGGCAATTGTTGCGTGTACGGAGCATTTGGTGTGGTCGGGTGAGCGTTCTTGGCCGTGATCTTTGAGCCCTCGTCTTGGGCTGGAAATGGCTGCACGGTCTGGTGCAGCGGCCCAATGTGGTGCTGCAAAATGTCCCAAAGCAGGTCTTCGTCGACGCTTAAATACGCGTGGGCGAGAATGTCGCGTAGACCGGCAACCTTGCGCCATTCAATCAATGATGGCCATTTGGTTCCTGATATCTTCGGGAATGTGTCTGGCTGCCTCGCCGATCATCTCCAGGTTACGAACCACTGGGTCGACGGTTTTTTGGCCCCAGTCGTCTTACCGCGAATCAGCTGCGAATGTCCTGTGCGTGGCCCTGCAGTGCCTGCAATATGTCTTGGGTCCCCATTGTGACGCACCAAGTGCGGTGAATCTGGTGTGGAAGCAAGACCAACACGGACCACCCTACTCCTACCCGCAGGCCCCGCCAAACAGTTTTGAACCGTTGAACAGGTGCGGGTGTTGGGCGTATAATGAGCGGTTTGGGGGTGGCGTGGTGTGGAAGGACCGGATATGGGCGAACTGAGAGTTGTGAGCGAGTTTGAGCCTGCCGGGGACCAGCCTCAGGCCATTGAGGCGCTGCGGCGGGGTCTGGAGGGTGGCAAGGATCATCAGGTGCTGATGGGCGTGACGGGCTCAGGCAAAACCTTCACGATGGCCCAGGTCATCCAGCGATGCCAGAGGCCCACCCTCGTGGTGAGCCACAACAAGACGCTGGCGGCGCAGCTGTACGAGGAATTCTGTGAGCTCTTTCCCCATAACGCCGTTGAGTACTTTGTCAGCTACTACGACTACTACCAGCCCGAAGCCTACATTCCCCAGCGTGACATCTATATCGAGAAGGACTCGGCGCGTAACGACGACCTCGACCGACTCCGTCTGAGCACGACCACGTCGCTGATTACAAGGCGGGACGTGGTGGTGGTGGCCTCGGTGTCGTGCATTTTCGGCTTGGGCTCGCCCGAAGAGTACGGCCGGAGCATGGTGCCGCTGCGCGTCGGACTCAATATCGAACGCGACGAGCTGCTCCGGAGTCTGACGGAAATTCTCTACGATCGTAACGACGTTGCCTTTGAGCGGGGGCGATTTCGTGTGCGGGGTGACGTGGTTGAAATCTGGCCCGCATACGAGGAGTTTGCCGTTCGGGTGGAGATGTTCGGCGACGAAATCGAAAAGCTCACGCTCATCAACCCGACCAGCGGTGAGGCCCTGACAAGCGAACACCAGATGTTCATCTACCCGGCCCAGCACTACGTAATGCCGGAGGACCGGATCGAAGGCGCCTTGGCCGGGATCACTAACGAGCTGGAGCAACGTCTGACCCAGCTTCGTTCACAAGGCAAACTGCTCGAAGCCCAGCGACTGAGCGCACGTACCCGTTACGACATGGAAATGATACGGGAGGTGGGCTTTTGCAGTGGGATTGAGAACTACGCGCGTCATCTGGCGGGGCTGGCCCCGGGCGCCAAGCCGTACACGTTGCTCGACTACTTCCCGGATGACTTTCTGCTGATTATCGACGAGTCGCATGTGACGATTCCGCAGATACGGGCGATGTACGCGGGTGATCGGAGCCGCAAGACCGTTCTGGTGGACCACGGTTTTCGCCTGCCTAGCGCGTTGGACAACAGGCCGCTGCGTTTTGACGAATTCGAGCAGGCCGTTCACCAGACGATTTACGTTTCAGCAACGCCGGCGCCATACGAAATGGACAAAGCTCAGGGCACTGTGGTCGAGCAGATCATTAGGCCGACGGGGCTGGTCGATCCGGAGATAATCGTGGAATCTGCCCGAGGTCAGGTGCCTCATCTGCTCGACGCTATTGGGCAACGCGTCAAGAAGAAGGAACGGGTGCTTGTTACCACGCTCACCAAGCGGCTTGCAGAAGACCTTAGCACCTATATCCGCGAGAAGGGGTACCGTTGCCAGTATTTGCATTCGGAAATCGACACGCTCGAGCGCGTGGAAATCTTGCGTAATCTGCGTCTGGGTGAATTTGACGTGCTGGTCGGGGTAAACTTGCTGCGGGAAGGGCTTGACCTGCCGGAGGTGTCGCTCGTGGCCATTCTCGACGCCGATAAGGAAGGTTTCCTCCGTAGCGAAACGTCGTTGATTCAGACGATCGGCCGAGCAGCTCGTAACGTGAACGCCAAGGTGATCCTTTACGGCGACAAAGTGACTGACGCGATGCAGGTGGCGATTGAGGAGACGACTCGCCGTCGGCAACTGCAAGAGAAGTACAACCAAGAGCACGGCATTACACCCGAGACCGTACAAAAGAACATCCGAGCGGGGATCGAGGCCGACGCGGCCGCCCACCGAGCTGCCAACGCAGCGGTCGGGCGTGGCGAGGACGAGCAGTACATCACGGACGAGTACATGAACGAGCTGGAAGCCGAAATGATAGGAGCCGCGGAAGTACTGGAATTTGAAAAAGCCGCCGCTCTGCGGGATCGCATCATGCAGTTACGCGAGCAGATGGGAAAGAAGGTCAGCGAGGTCGACGTCGAATCCTACAAACCTCGCGGCCGCCGCAAGAACACCCAAAAAGTCCCGCGCCCCAAACTGGCCCAATGAACCGTTAAACGTCGAACGATTAATGTTGAATTTCGAAGGAAAAGAAGGAAGGTGACGGATAGAAG
>CAYNXW010000104.1:0-8685 GCA_964401265.1 uncultured Pirellulales bacterium
CCAGAATCTTTGCAAGATGGCGGCGGTGCGAGTTGCCGATGGGGATTTTGGTGCTAGACTAATGGTAGACCGGTGGTTGAAGGACAATGCTATCGGCCGATCCGGCGAATTGCAAATAAGCAATAATCGACCGGCTTGACCGGGGTGATTGGACTCAACCATCGGTTTTTTTGCGCCTATGGCAGCATGGCCGTGCCATTTGGTTCCTTTGTGGTAGTGCCATTGTCGGCGTGGGGGCGTTATTGCTTGTGTTCGAGCAGATTCGCGTGTTGTATTTTCCGGCTGATATCAAGGAACTCTTCGCACATGGCTGCGAGGGCCTGGGGGTGATGGCCTGCTCCGGTCGGGTCCTTATACCAATCGGCGACGAAGCCGCCCTCGGGACGGCGTAAGGCGCTGACCATACGGTGGCAGTAGTGGCGGATTTCGTGGGTGTCGCCACGCGCCATGGTGTTCTGGATATCCACGGGGCAGTAGAAGGTAATGCGGCCGGCGAAGCGGCTTCCCAGCAGTTCGAGGCCCATGTTTTCCTGCTGGTCCATTTGGATCACGTCCAAGCCGATCTCGATGAGGTCGTCGAGGATGTCAACGATGTAGCCGCAGCTATGGAGGACGGTGGCCAGCCCGGCATCATGAGCAGCCCGATAGACGCGGGCATAACAGGGTTTCCAGAGTTCGCGCCATTTTTCCGGTGCGATCATGAGGCGGTTCTGGAGGCCCCAGTCGTCGGCCCACATATAGCCGTCAAGGCCCATCGCAGCGTAGCGTTCGATGGCGGTGATGTTCATTTGGACGAGGATGTCAAGTAGCTGGCCCAGGCGTTCGGGCGCGTCGTAGATGTCGATCCATGTGTTTTCGAGTCCGCGTAGAAAGTGGATGCGTTCGTAGAGAGAGATGCCGGTGCCCAGGATGAACTTGTCGGGGTAGCGTTGGCGGGTGCCGGCCAGCGGGGTCCAGCGTGATTCATCATTAATGTCGGGAATCGTCAGGGCGGCAAAATCGTCCCAACTCTTAAGGGGGACATCCTTGACTTCGCCCAGGTTCGATACGCCAATGTTTTGCCAGAGGGTGCCCCATTCGTCTCTGGCCTGTCGGGCGTCAGGGCGGTAGTCGGGCGAGGGGGACATGTCGACACGTACGATGTCTGAGCCATAGGGGTCGGGCAGGTCCATGGCCAGCCGCTCGGGGCTCTGGAATCGGATGGTGCGGGCTACCATCTCACGGGAAGTCATCATGTTATATGCCTGTTTGTGAGGTGTGCTGTCTTGACACCGTTATTGGCGGTGATAGTTATCTACAATCAGGATCTGTAAACAGGGTCTTACTTACGCCGTCGAGCATCACGCGATTATCACGTTCCTCTCATTTTTCTGCGGCTACCTGTAATTCGTAGCCTTGCCAGAAGCCGACAAGCAAGAGTCTACTGGTATTTGAAAGGTACAACACCAGATGGGCGATATCTGGGCCGCAGTGAGCCTCCTGGACGTAAGCACCTGCCATGCCAGTCTCTATGCTAGATTTCATTCATATACCTCAGCTGATTTTCCAACATGGACCTCTGGGAGGGCATAGCCGGTGTCGGAAAAACGGCTAGAGCTCCTTTTTCAGTGGGCCTGGCCGCAGCACTTTTTGTACTTCTTGCCGCTGCCGCAGGGGCAGGGTTCGTTACGGCCGACCTTGGGTTTTTCGAGCTTGATGGTTTTGACCATCTGTTGGCCTTGGCCGCTGGCGGCGGCTTCTTGTTGGGCCTGGAAGCGTTCGTAGTCGGCGTGGGAGGTGGCCGATATGTTCCAGACGCTGCGCATGCGTTCGTCGGCGTCGAGGCGAGCTTTGAAGATGACGTCGGTCACCTTGTCGCGGATGTTGCTGAGCATTTCCTGGAACATGCGGAACCCCTCTCGTTTGTATTCGAGCTTGGGGTCGCGCTCGGCGAAGCCGCGCAGGCCTATGCCGCTCTTGAGGTGGTCCATGGCGTAGAGGTGGTCTTTCCAGGTGGCGTCGTAGATCTGCAGCAGGACGTATCGTTCGAGTTCGGTCAGTTCGCTGCGAAGGAATTCGCGGGCCTGGCGTTCGATGAGGTCGGCGGCGGAGTCGTCGTCCTCGTCCTGTAGCTGGTCCGGCTTGAGGGTGACGTTGAAACGTTCGTTGGCCCACTGAGCCAGCGCCTCGGCGGAGGGTTCTTCCTGGAGTGTCTGTTGGATTTCGCTGGTGAGTTGTCCGTTGTTGTAGGCTTCGCTGAGGTCGAGCAGGGTGCGTCGGAGCTTGTCGTAGGAGAGGTTCTGGACGTCGTCGATGGACAGTTCGGCGTGATACTTGCGGCGGGCCCATTCGACGATGTCGCGTGCGGCGAAGCCACTTCCGCTCTGTTGGCCTCTCAGGGCCTGATGCAGGATGAAATCGACGGGGTATTCGACTTCGCGGCGGCGATAGGCGTCGCGAGCGGCTTGGAGCAGGTGTTCTTCGATGTTTTCGGCGGCGAGGCCTTCTAAGGCATTGGGGTCCACCTCGAGGGCGAATTTCTGGTTGACGTAGTCGGTGAGGCTTTTCAGTGGATAGTCGGTTTCGAGCAGGGCGCCCAGCGGGCTCATGTCGAGTTTGTCGATGCGTTCGGCGGCGGCGTCGGCCAGAGTCTCCTGGACGTCTCCAGGTGACATTTTGCGCAGGTGGTTCTGGGAGATGTTGACGTTGAAGCGGCTCATGGCCCATTTGCTCAGACCTCGCAGGTCCCAGTCTTTAGGGTCCAGGTCCTCGCCCATGTATTCGCCAAGCGTGATGTTGATGTCCTGGTCGGCGTTGTTCTTGGCATGGTCGCGCAGGAGTGCTTCCATGTCTTCGCGCTCGTTGCCGCGGATGCGGTCGAGTTCGACGTCGATGCCCAGGGCGGTCCGTGCCCATTCGAGGGCACATTGGTAGGGGTAGTCGGGGTGGAGCATTTTCTGGGTGTGCTCGGCAATGACGTCGCCGATCATTTCCCAGATGAGCCCTTCGAGGCCTACGCCTTCGAGGATAGACTGGCGTCGAGTGTAGAAGACCTGACGTTGGTAGTCCATGACCTCGTCATATTCGAGGAGGCTTTTGCGTGATTCGAAGTTTCGTTGTTCGACTTTTTTCTGGGTCTTCTCGACGAATTTGCTGAGCCGCTGATGGACGAGCGGTTCGCCTTCGGGCCAGCGGAACATGGACATGAGCTTGAGCATGCGGTCGCCGCCGAAGAGTCGCAGCAACTCGTCCTCGAACGAGAGGAAGAACTGGCTCGATCCGTCGTCGCCTTGTCGGCCGCAACGGCCGCGCAGCTGGTTGTCAATACGGCGTGCTTCGTGGCGTTCGGTGCCGAGCACGTGCAGGCCGCCGGCCTTGATGACGGCGGGGCCGAGTTTGATGTCGGTGCCTCGACCGGCCATGTTGGTGGCGATGGTAATGTTTCCCCACATTGAGCCGTCGCGCCGTTGGTGTTGTTGTCCGGCTTTGGTGACGATGGTTGCTTCGCGGGCGTGTTGTTTGGCGTTGAGGACTTCGTGTTCGAGGCCGTATCGTTGGTTGAGGGCGGCTGAGAGGGCTTCGCTTTTTTCGATGCTGATGGTGCCGATGAGCACCGGGCGGCCGGCCTGGCTCATTTCGTGCGTTTCGTCAACGATGGCGGAGAATTTTTCGGTAAAGGTTTTGTAGATGAGGTCGTCGCGATCGTCGCGGATGATGGGTTTGTTCGTGGGTATAGCGACGACGTCGAGCTGATAAATCTTCATGAACTCTTCGGTCTCGGTCATGGCTGTGCCGGTCATGCCGGCCAGCTGCTGATAGAGTTTGAAGAAGTTCTGGATGGTAATAGTGGCGAGGGTTTGGCTTTCCTCTTTGACGTGGACCTGTTCTTTGGCTTCGACGGCCTGGTGGAGCCCATCGGACCACTGTCGGCCCTGCATCAGTCGGCCGGTGAACTCGTCGACGATGATGACCTCGCCTTGCTGCACCACGTAGTCTTTCTCACGTTCGAAGACAACGTGGGCACGCAGGGCCTGCTCCATCAGGTGAGGCCATTCCATGTTCGAGCCGACATAGAAGCTGCCGACGCCGGCCATGTCCTGGGCGGCTCCGATGCCTTCGTGTGTCAGGTGCACGGAGCGTCGGTCGTATTCCACCTCATAGAACTGGGTGGTGCGTTCGAGCTGGCCTTCGAGGTCTTCGAGCGTTTTTTTTGTCTGGGTGAGTTGGTTTTCCGTTTTTTTGAGGCGATTGCTGTCTTTGTTTTTTTTGGCGTCGCTGATGTCGGCGTCTTTTTGGGCGATGAGGCGTTTGCTCTGGTCGATCTGTTTTTCAATGTTGCGGTATTTGCTCTGGAGGCGGATGAGTTCCAGGGCGATCTTGTCTGCGTGTTTGTACCGGGCGGTGTCGTCAAAGGCCGGCCCGGAGATAATGAGCGGTGTGCGGGCTTCGTCGATGAGGATGGAGTCCACTTCGTCAACAATGGTGTAGTCGAGGGGCCCCTGGACCTGGTCGGCGAAGCGTGACTTCATGTTGTCGCGGAGGTAGTCGAAGCCGAATTCGTTGTTGGTGCCGTAGGTGATGTCGCAGGCGTATTGTTGACGTCGCTCGTCGCCGGCGGTGTCCATGTCGGACTGGATGGCACCGACGGTGAGGCCCAGGGCTTCGTAGACGGGGCCCATCCAGTCACGGTCGCGCTTGGCCAAGTAGTCGTTGACCGTGATGACGTGGACGTGTCGGCCGGTCAGGGCGACCAGATAGGTCGCCAGGGTGGCTGCGAGGGTTTTGCCTTCGCCGGTGGCCATTTCGGCGATGGACCCTTCGTAGAGCACGCTGCCGCCGATCATCTGCACGTCAAAGTGACGAAACCTGAAGGGGGGTCTTTCGTGGGCGGGGTAGCGGTGGCGAACCTCATCGTAAAACTGGCAGGGCAGGCTGATGGCGTGGATGTCGCTGCCGTCTTCAATCTGCTTTTTGACGTCCTGATAGAGCGTTCGCATCTCGGTCGAGAGGAAGGCGGGGTTGAACTCCAGATTGTCGTCGAAGACGTTGCGGATACCCAAGTGGCGGTCGGAGGTCTCGCGGACCACGGCGAAGGCCTGCTCCACGATACCCTCGCACGAGGCCTGCAGTTGCTCGGTGAGACGTTTCTTGGCGGGGCGGCGGGCCTCTTCGGGCAGGCGGCTGATTTCGCCGAGGCGTTGGCGTAGATCTGCCCCGATAATGCGTTGCTGCTGCTGGCGGATGTAGGTGCGAAATTCGTCAGTCTTCGCGCGGAGTTGCTCATCGGTCAGCTGGGCCAGTTCCGGTTCGAGGGTGTTGATGCTGTCCAGGAAGTCGCCACGGCGTTTGACGTAGCGTTCGCTGGAGGTGCTGAACATGCGGGTGAGCAGTTTTCCAAGGGTTTCCAGTATTTCCATATTGGTTTAAATCCTGCTTTTACAGTAGTTTGTGCTTGCTGGTCAGCTGTGCGGCGTTGTGCTGTGGGGCATGTAGTGTCAACTCTGTTGTTTCGGTTACGGCCAGTGGGTACTACTTAACCATGTTAAGCGTATCTATGCAATGGGTTTATGTGGCCTGGGAGGCCAGTGGCGCGGTGGCGACAAGGCCGACAGGCTCTGCTGGGGAGCCCTCGGTGTCAGTTTAGGAGGGTTGTTTTCGGAGGTGGCCCATGAGTTTTTCGACGATGGTCTCGGCTTCGGCGACGTAGCTGTCGATGCGGTTGCGGAAAAAGGCCACGAAGAACATGGTCGGAATGGCGACGATCAGGCCCAGGCAGGTGGTGACGAGGGCTTCGGAGATGCCCCCGGCCAGTTGGGATGGGGTGGCGGCGCCTTCGGTGGCGGCGATTTCGTTGAAGGCGGTGATCATGCCGGTGACGGTGCCGAGCAGGCCCAGCATGGGGGCGGTGGCGGCGATGAAAGCAAGGTATTCGAGTTTGCGGTGGAGGGTGGAGACTTCGCGTTCGCTGGCTTCCTGCATGGCGTTTTGGATGTCGAAAAAGCCGAACATGCCGCCCACGTGGGTCAGTCCCGCGTGAACGATAAGGGCCAGGTAGGAGCCGTCAGTTTCGCAGAGTTTGGCTGCTTCGTCGTAGCGGCGAGCGTTCAGGTGGGCACTGAGTTGTTGGAGCAGGTGGCTGGGCAGGAGTCTTTCGCGGCGGATGGAGAGGAAGTGTTCGATGATGAAGGCACCGGCGATGAGGGACATGACCAGGATGAGAAAGCCGATCCAGCCGCCGGCCCGGATGGTGCTCCAGAGGGATATTCTTTGGGGGGTCGGCTGGTTGCTGTCGCTGTAAGATGTTTCTTTATAAGTGTTTACAGGTGGCGTGGGCGTTGTGGTGCCCGGGGCGGATGGTGTTGGGGCGTTTACGGCTGGGGCCGCAGGTGGTGTGTTGGCGGCCGCGTCGGGGGCGGTTTGGGCAAAGAGGCTTACCGGGCCCAAGAGCAGGGCCAGTGAGAAAAGCAGCACGTGCGCCCAGTTGTGCGTAGTTGGGCATGTGGCGGCTTTGGTGTGGGCCAGGGGTGACGGATCGTATGCCATGGCAGGGCCTCCCTTAAGGGGCTTGGTCTTATTGTGCCAGCTTGGCGGGGCAAGACGCCGCGGGCAACCGCAAGTGTTGCACTCAAATCGCCGGGCAAGCGGCTGCTCGGTCTAAGGAACTCATTTTTTCATCAGCTGCCGTACGCCGCTGCCGGCGCGGGCAGTTGACGCTGTATTTCATTAATTCGATAACCTAGGCCCGGCCCGCGCACGGTGCTCAAGTCGACCCGGCCATGGCGGCGGCGATAGAGTCCTGGGTGCACCTTGGACTCAGCCTCGGAAGCGGCGGGGTAGAACTGCATGGCGTTGGTTTCGACGCCCATAATCGTGCCGGCATGCGCTGCCAGTGAGACATGGGGAATCTGGGCGAGCATGGGGTTGGTCAGGTCCTGCACCATGAGGGGCATAGCATGGGCTCGGGCCCAGCATAGGCTCAGCAGGGCTCCTGTCTGGGTCTTGCACGTTTTGAGCGCAACGCCGGTCCAACCCAGTCGCCGCCCAAGACGAATCAACTTCCAGTCGTGTGCGCTCTCATCCATGAAGAGCGGTTTGCGGCCGGAGATACTGTGCACCTGGATACGGTTGGCCTGCAAATCGTAGGGGAAAGGCTGTTCGACATAGAGGAGCATTTGGAATATTTCCGGCTCTTCTCGCAGGAGTCGGTCGAGAATCATGTTGACGTAGGCGGGCTCTCGTGCGGTGCAATTGAAGTCGCTACTGAGCCAGCGCACTGCGTGTTCGCGGCCAATGGTTCCGACGTGCACTAATCGATCGTAATCCCAGCGGGCGTCATTGCCGCAGAGTTTTACCTTCAAGCAGGTCAGGCCATCCCGTTTAATCCAGTCGGTCAGCAGGACGGGATACCCGTCGTCAGGTTCCTGTCCAGTTCGTTGGCTGGGGTCGAGCAAGTCGTGCCCGCCTACCATATGCCAGGCCTCAAGCTGGGCAGGTCTGGGCGATGTCAGGTAGTCAACAGGGAATTGTTGACCGAAAGAGAGGTTGCTGTCATCGGCACTGAGATAATGGGACAGATCCCAATTCAAGAACTGGGACGTATACGTGCCGTAGACATCCATGCCCAGCGAATTGCCGTAGGCGTCGTGGAGTGCAATATCGAAAGCCGAAGCACAGATCAGGGCCGCCAGCCAAGGCATAGGCTCGCCGGGAGTGCGAGTGGCGTTGGTTCGTTTCCAGAGCGTGGGTAATTGTTCTTCGATAAAGGTATGGCCTACTTCCAAGGCGTGGCCAGCTTCGGCGAAGTCGGCCCAGGCTTGTGTCAGTTCGACGCAGAATTGGCGCATTACCTGGGCACGTTCTGTAAGGGGCAGGCTGCTTGGCCAGGCCCATTGAACGCTCAGCGGGGTTTCACCCCATCCGGTGGCGCTGCCGCCTTGCCTGTCGGTAACCGTCATGCACACGCGAGCGCAGGTGACGCTGGTAAGGGTTTCGCTTCCAAACTTGAGCGGGATGCGGGTGGGCACATCCAAGAAATAGAGTTCACATTTTTGTGGTCGTACGTCGGTTTGCATCATTGGTTCTCCTGGTATTTACTATCTGTATGGGTGATGTCTTGGAGTTACGCAGTTTGCGAACGAAATGCACCAGGACGGCCAGAACGATAAAAAGCACCATCAGGGCGATGCCAAGTCGGCCAATCTTCGACCAGAGACACCAGAGACTTGCCAGCCCCGTCAGTACCGCCGTGGGGACCAGCAACAGGTTCCAGACCAGGCGACGTAAGCCGCGGGGCATCTCGTTGCCCAAGAGCGTCTTCTGGTTGAGCATGAACATAAAGGCGAAATAGGCGATAGGAATGAGAATCATGGCGAAGACCGATGTGGGCACCGCCAGCCAGAACTGCGTTTTGCCGCTGTAAATGAAGGGCCCCAGCACACCAACAACGGGCATGAGTGAACCGACCCGGTGGGCCCAGCCGCCCGGGGGGGCATCAAACATCTCGGTCAGTACAAAGCCGTTAATCAGCATCAGTACGATAGCCGTGGAGACTGCCATTCCGACAACGCCCAGGCCAAAAACGTAATGTGCTACCACGGTGCCAGTCAAAGGCGCCAGCGACTGGGCCAGATCGAAGGCGTCGCGCTGGACGAGCATGGCCGCCATGTGTTTGTCCGCCTGGGGTAGTTGCTGGCGGTGCTGAGCCCG
>CAYNXW010000105.1:0-8649 GCA_964401265.1 uncultured Pirellulales bacterium
GCTGACCCAGACAAAACAAGAAATAGACCGCCTCGAGCAAGCCATCGAGAAGACGCAACAGCGGCATGACGAGAACCTCAAACACGCCCAACAGCTGCATCGTCAGTACCTGCAAGTGCTCGAACAGGCCGACAAGGCACGGGGCAACGAACGCTACGAACTCAAACAGCAAGCCTACGAGCTTAAGGTGGGTTCCCAAGGGCAAGATCAATCCCACCATGGCGTGCTGTTTTACGACAGTCAAGTGGAGCGAGCCCAGAACGAACTCGACGTCCTGCAAAGCCAGCTGGCGTATGAGAAACTACGTCGCGACAGTCTGGCCCAGGCGATCAAACAAGTGGAATCGCGAGTGGCTGAATTGAACGACCAGCAGAAGTTGAGCCAATTGCAGACGGATCGGCAGACCAGCGAGCAATACAGCCAAAAGCTCGCCGCCCAGATCACTCAACAACTTGACCTCTTGACTCAGAGCCACCAGGCATACGTCGCCCGCTATAATGAAACGCTCGCCGCCTATCAACAGGCAAACAAGGCGTATAACAAGGCTGCACAGGCCGCCCCCGCCCGAGAGAGAACCACACGCGATTACGCCAAGAAGATGGTCGACTTGGTCACGTTGAAAACAGCCGACTTGCAGCAGACCGTCATCGAGTACTGCAACAGCGGCACCGCCGTCATGCTCCTCGTTGCACAGGTCGAGCCTGTCGCGCCGGCGGCGCAAACCGTCTCTCGTCAATACGTTGAGACCGCTGAAAAAGTCCAGGCTAGCATTGCAACAGCCCCCTGACAAGAACACGCCTTCGCTTGCGTGCCGAGGCCACCTCTGACCGCTGCAGACAGCCATGCACCTGGCCAGCCACGGCCTCAACGCTCAGAGATTCGCCCGGCCAAGCCTCCTGTCGCTCCCGTTCAAACGCAAGCCTCTTGATCTAAAACCACCCCGTAACTTGCCCGTTAGTCGACACGCCACCCGCAGTACTAGCCCACGTGTTTTGTGTCTTTTCCCCGACATGTTCGCCAGCCCGGTATTGAAACAGACTCGCACGTAACCAGCTGATTGCCAACATCAACACTCTGTTTCTGGCGAGGGTGTTTGCTTCGCTGCCAGCACGCAGGCTTCATCTTCCACGGGCATATGAATCCTAATGGACAGGACAGATAGAACCGAGAACACAGCAGCAGACCAAAAGAACCGCTGGAAAAGGAACTCTGGCTGGGGCTCCTCACGGCAAGTCAATGCCCCCCGAACGACACCACAGGGAACCCCCCAATAGCCTAGGCTACCCGGGCATACCACACCCGCACACCCGCCATCTCCCCCCTCACATTACCACCGGTTACTTCGCGGCTTCTTCTTTGCCCTGGGCCAAATCAACCACTTCATGCACATGCAGCAGCCGTACCTTGCCGAAGGCGTCGTACTGCACCTGCCCCACCATCCTGACTTGCTTGCCCAGATAGCTGGCTAATTCCACCCCTTCCGTATCTGCTATCGCATAGTAGATAATTCGCTCGCTCTCGTCGAGCACCAGGAAGCGACGGTTCTTGTTGGGAGCCGTGAAAACCGCCGACTCAGCCAGCGTGCCATTGACGACAATATCCTTGCTGTTGTTGGGCGCCGGCGGCTTGACCGCCGTGAGCAGTTCCATTTGCTCGTCAATCTCATTCAACTTCGCACTCAGTTGCCGGTCTTCCTGCCGCGACTGCTGCCAGATGCCCAGGGCCACCTCACAACGTTCCAGATGACGCTGCAGATTCTCAACCGAGCCCTTGAGCGAAACCGATTCCGTCTGCTTGACCAGACTGTTCAGACGTTTACGTAACGCCTCGAAACTCTGCTTGGCCAAGGGTTTACTGCGTTCTGCCTTAATCGCCTTGGCCAGATTCTGGTACTCAACACGCTGTTGAGAGAGGTTCTTCGGCTCCTCCACCAACGCCGGCACGCTTACCGACTGTTCCTTCAGTTGAGCCAACGCCTCCGGCGTGATCGCACCGACACGCTCAACAAAGTCGCCCGCGACCCAGAAGTAGCAATTCGCCGGCGTAACGATTTTATAGAACTCACCCCGCTGGCCTATGATCTGCACCTTGTCGCCGCGGCTGAGCTTGGTCTGCACCTCGGAGGCGTACTGCGGGGGCACCTTGACACTACCAGCCCGGACGCGGACGTTGTCCCCCGTAACCGTACCCACACGCGGACCCGCATCGGCCTCACGGCTCGCCAGTGCCTCCCCCGACGCCTTGGCTTCTTTGGCCTCGCCGGACTCCACCGCCACATACGGGGCCCCCGGTGCAACCACCGACTCACCTGCCGCAGCGGCCTGGTCCGTCCCCGCCTCGTCACCCGTGGCGCCAACCTTCTCGGCCGCCCCGGCCTCCGTCGCAACGGCAGCTCCGCCCTTGACGGCATCAACCGCCTCCCCCACCTTCACAAACTCCATTGAAATGTAACTGAAGCACCCCGCCGTCGGCTCGATCTTGCACCAGCCCTGTTTTTCTTCCCGCACGACTACCTGCCGCCCCTTGCTGATCTTCGTCACGTCATAGTACACCTCAGCCGGCCCGGAACGTACATTGACACGATCAGCCACAATCCTGCCAACGTAAGGCTTGAAAACAGCTACACTTACATCGGGCGCAGCGACCGGCTGCTCCTTCGGCACCTCTGCCGGGGCTTCCCCCGTCGCCGTTTTACTCGCCGGAGGCTCTACCACCACCGCGGCCCCCGCCTGCTCGTCGAGGGCTTCCACTGCGTCGCTCTGGGCCACCAGCGGCACTGCCACCAGCAACAGGACTACCAGAAACGCCGTTACTTTCGCTAACTGGGCCATGAGTCGTCTCCCAAAAAACTCAAAAATACTGCGATCTCACAGACACTTGGGACGTTCAAAACATCGTCGCGAGACTAACAGAGCACCCCTGGGGTGTCAACGGAAAAGCCAACTCCACCGCAAAGCCCCTTGCCCTCGCTCGCCACCTTGCTACAATGTCCGCCATAACAACCATTTACGGGAGCAACCATGCTGTTCGTCCTGCCCATAGGCACCGACAATCCGTTACGCCGCACGCCACTGGTCAACTATGCCCTTGTCCTCGCCAATTGCGCGTTCTTCTTCCTGACAATGCGCTACACCGCCACCCAGAGACCGACCCCGGAATGGGCGCAGTTTATGGAACAATGGGCCCTGATCCCTCGCTACCCCCAACTCTACCAGTTCGTCACCTACGCCTTCTTGCACGGCGGCTGGCTCCATCTCATCGGCAACATGATTTTCCTCTACATCTTCGGCAACAACGTCAACGAAAGGCTCGGCCACCTCGGCTACGCCCTGCTCTACCTGGGTGGAGCAATCTTCAGCGGCGTCGGCCACGCCTTCCTCAACCCCGCCAGCCCCATACCCACCCTCGGCGCCTCCGGGGCCGTCGCCACCGTCACCGGCGCCTACCTCGTCCTCTTCCCAAAAACCTACGTCCACGTCTTCTACTGGCTCATCTTCATCGGCACCGTAAACATCCCGGCCCTCTACTTCATCCTCTTCAAACTCATCATCTACGACAACGTGCTCCAGCTCACGCCCATACGCTCCGAAGCGACCAACGTCGCCTACCTGGCCCACTTGGCAGGCTACCTCTACGGCATAGCAATTCCCCTGGCCCTATTGGCGCTCAAAATGCTACCTTCAAGCCCATACGATCTATGGGCAATGTTGGCGCGTTGGCGACGTCGCCGCGCCTATGCCCATGTGGTCCAGCAAGGCTACGATCCTTTCGCCGTGGCCCCCCGAACCCGCCTGCGCGTCAAATCACGTGTGGCACCGCCCAACCCCCACGCCGAGCAGATCCGCCACAAACGCGCCGAGGTGGTCCAGGCCGTCCATTCCTCCAAGATGAACCAGGCCGTTGACGCCTACCTGCAACTCAAACAGCTTGACCCCGGCCACGTCCTGCCTGAGCAGCCCCAACTCGATATCGCCAACAAGCTCATGCACATGGGACGCCACCGAGACGCCGCCGATGCCTACGAAGCCTTCATCGGTCGCTATCAAAAATACCCCTTCATGGACCAGGTCGAACTCATGCTCGGCTTGATCTACAGCCGCTACCTCGACGAACACCAAAAAGCAACCCAGTTTCTCAAGTCCGCAAGGGAGCAACTCACTGACCCCACCCAACGCCAAATGTGCCAAGATGAGCTGGACCGACTCCACTGAGGCCGCACCAACAAACCCCTGGCCCATACGGGCGGGCGGCCCTCTACACCAGAGACCTGCTGGCCCTCACCTTAACTGATTTCCGGAGACTCCTCGTGGCCCAGTTGTATCCAGTTTTTCTAGACCTCACCGGCCGACGCGTCCTCATTGTCGGAGGGGGCAACGTCGCCCAACGCAAAGTCGCCCAACTCCTCCCGGCCCAGGCCCATATCGTCCTCGTCAGCCCCGACGCCACCGACCAGATCATCCAATGGGCCCAAAACGGCCAGATCGAATGGCTCCAACGACCTTTTCTGCCCGGCGACACCCGAAACGCCTGGCTCGTTGTGGCCAGCAGCGACCAGCCCCCCGTCAATCGTGCCGTCCGACAAGAAGCCGACCAGCAAGGCATCTTCTGCAACGTCGTCGACGTACCCGCCCTGTGCACCTTTCAGGCCCCCGCCGTCATGCGACAGGGACCCCTGGCCATTGCCATATCGACCGCCGGCGCCAGCCCCGCTCTGGCATCGCGCATTCGAAAGGATCTTGAAGAACAGTACGGCCCTTGTTATCGGACGCTACTGGCCGCTCTTGCCAGACTCCGAACCACCCTCAAAGCACAATACCCCCACGACCCCCAAAAAAGACAGACGCTCCTCGAAGGTTTTCTGCAATCACCGGCGCTCCAGCTCCTCCAGCAAAATGACCAGCAAGCCTTCGATGCACTGCTGGACGAATGGCTCAAAGCATAGCGGCCCACACCCGCAAGCCCCTGGCAAGCCCAAGATTCCTTGCTCAAGCCCTTTTTTGTGATTGGCATCACAATGTATTTGCGGCTGACTCGGAGCAGTTAACTCTTCTAAATGCTTGTCAAAAAAAACGTTACGGAAAGAAAAAATTGCCTGCAAAAGGGCTTGTAGACCCCGCACACTCCAGCTAATATACTAGGTCAATCAAGGGGGAAGCGTGACTGTGTGATGAGTTTTATTGAGTGGGCTCACACGGCGGCCGGCCCGTGAGTCCATGGTTGAAAAGTTTCAATACAGATTGTGAGGTAGAAGCATGGCGGACATGGAAGCTCTTAAGGACGCGGTCATCAAAGGCGATCAGAACGCGGCCAAAGAAATTACATCACAGGCACTCGCCGAAGGCACCGGCCCCGAAAAGGTGCTCAACGATGGCTTGATTGCCGGTATGAACGTGATTGGCGCCGCGTTCAAAAAGAACGAAGTCTACGTTCCTGAAGTCCTCATTGCCGCTCGCGCCATGAAAATGGCCATGGAAGTCCTTGAGCCCAAACTCATTGAAGCGGGCGTCGAACCCGTCGGCACTGTGGTCATTGGTACCGTCCAGGGCGACCTGCACGACATCGGCAAGAACCTCGTGGCCATGATGTTAAAGGGCGCCGGCTTCAACGTCGTCGACCTGGGCACCGATGTACCCCCAGAGAAGTTTGTCTCTGAAATCAAGAGCATCAATGCCACGGTATGCGGATTGTCCGCCCTCCTGACCACCACCATGCCCATGATGGAAAAAACCGTCAGCGCCTTCAAGGACGCCGGCTTGGATACCAAGGTCATGGTCGGTGGCGCCCCCGTCACACAGGACTACGCCGACAAGATCGGGGCCGCCGGGTACGCCGCAGACGCCGCATCGGCCGTCGATGTCGCCAAGCAACTCCTGGGCGTCTAAGACAATCACGCCGGCCACGCCGGCACACAGCCTGTCTATCATTATTAGCCGCACGTACGGTACTATCCCGTCCGCGCGGCTAATTTTATGTACCACAACACCTTAACGCCTCCGGCCCAACCAACCACCCCGCTGGCCACACGCATTCCTCTGGGCGGTTTTTCTGTTGACAGCGCCCTCTCTACAGGCCACAATGACCACCCGAGCGTGAGCAGTGGTTGCCGCTCGCAAAGAGGACGTCCAAGGCCGGGACTGTTACCTACCTGGTCCCACGGGTGTCCCCGGGGGGGCGGGCCAATGTGCAGTAATCTTTCCCCACGCCTGAGACAGTGACAGCTTACCAACTGAGAGCCCACGTGGCGCCAACCTTACCGGCAAGGAGACTACCTTGAAGCCTCTACTGCGGAGATACCGTCGTAACAAGAGCAAGGGTTCGGGCCTGGGCCTTCGCGCCCCACGTCGCAACAAACAACCGCAGCACAAGCTCATCGTCGAGCCACTCGAGAATCGACTGCTCCTCACCACCGTCACGCTGCCTAAAGGCGCCACCGAACCCACTCAGTTCTGGTACGCCGACCCACAAGGCGGCCAGGACGAAACCGGACCCATGAACGTCCTCACCATCGGCACCCTCTCCGGCTTGGCCCCCGAGCAGGATATCGTCGTCGAAATCCTCAATTATCGCGGTGAGGACGTCCCCGGCCGACTCGTCGCTGACGGCCAGGAGTTCGACATCGCCGGCGGCATCGGCGGCGCCGGTGTTATTGCCCCCGTCCCCTCCGATTTGGAGGTCGGCGCCTTTGGCCCGCTGAACGCCTCCATTAATGCCTTGGCAACCAACTCTGCCGGCACCACCTACGGCATCACCGAGCAAGGCTGGCTTGTCGAAATCGACACCACGCGAGGCGAAATCGACCAACTCATCGCACAAGTCATTGACACCGACGCCATTGGCGTGGGCGAAGTCACCCTCACCAACTTCGACGGTGCCGACTTCGGCGACGACGGCAAATTCTACGTCCTCGCCGAGGGACCCACACAGATCGAACCCGGCGGTGAAATCACCGCTACCGGCGAAGTGCTTATCACCGTCGACATCAACACCGGCGAAGCCGAAGCCGTCGGACGCAATGCCAGCGGCCAACCCGATTACGAATTCAGTGCGATCGATGCCACCGACGCCGGCAGCATCGTCTACTCGCGAATGGGCGACAGCGGTGAAATGATCTTCCTCGTCTCCGACACCGAAGACGGCGAACTGCTCGAAGTCGCCCCCACGCCCACCCTGGCCAATCCCGCCTTCACGCCCGTCCTCACCAACCCCGTCCTCGCTGAAGCCGGAGCACTCACCGGCCTCATGTACGATAGCACCGATCGACTTTGGGCCGTCGATAACGGCGACCTGCTCTTCGTCGATCTCGCCGCCGGCCAGGTGGTCGTGGCCGCCAGTGCCGAAGCTACCCTGGGCAGCCTCGCCTTTGATACCGTCGAGGCCGTCGGCTACGCCACCGATCCCGATACCAACACCCTCTACCGCGTCGATACCGCACGCCTCCAGCCGGGTGGCGACGACGGCTTCGTCATCGTGGGGGGCCCTTCCGATATCTACCTGATGGTCATCGAAGCCAGCACCGCCGATACCTACGTCACCCTCACCTACCACGACGGCGAACAATTCCAGGCAGCCGCCGGCGACAGCGCCTTCCTCTTTGACGATAACGGGTCAGAAATCTTTACCCCAGGTGCCGCCGGCGGTGTCATGATCGGAACTGCTCCCCAAGGCGACCCCAACTCCGATGACGTCCGCTGGGCCGCATCCACCTTCCTCGATGCCACCGAAACCATGGCCCTGCCTTACCAGGGCTACTACCGACCGGGAATCGTCCTGGCCCCCGACGACTACGGCTTCTCCCAGGAAATCGGTAAAATCCAGATCGGCGGCGGCGTCTTTGGAGACGTCATCATCAACGGCAGCATCGGCGCCTTCTACGCCGGATTCCTCGGAACCAACGAATTCAACGTCCATGGCGAAATGCAGGGCCTCGTCGTCGGCACTGAGGCCGGAGGGCGAAACGGCGCCGAAGAAGACTGGTGGGCTGCCGATGACGCCATCCTCAACGTCGACGGCCAACTCGGCAGCTTCTACAGCAACGGCGACTGGGGCCTGCCCGTCCGCGTGGCCGGCCAGGGAGACGCCCCAGAATTCCCCGGAGTCCTCAACACGCTTACAGGAACATACTACGACGCCCAACGTGAATTCGAGTTCCTCGGTAACCCCGATCCCGACTCACCTGAATTCCAGTTCGCCGGACTCGATACGACCATCTCTAACGATTCATTCGCCACCGCCCAATACATCGGCGCCGTCAATGGCGACACCATCAGACTCCTCGGCTATGGCGAGGGCTTCTGGAATCCCGCCGACGCCCTCGACTACTTCAGCTTTGGGGCCTATGCCGGTGAAACCGTTCGCATCCAGGTCTTTGACACCTTTGCCTCCAGTGACATCAGCCTGCCCAACGGCCACCCTGTCCAGCCCAACTCCTCTTTTGCCGCTGAAGGCGCCGCCGGCGGCCTGACCCTCTACGGCCCCTCCGACGAGACAAACGCCCTGGGAATGTGGGGTGAACGCGAAATCAGCACCGGAATGCTCCTCGACCTCCAATACGATATCGAAGAGGCCGGAATCTATACCATCGAACTCGCTATCACCGGCGGCTATCGCATCGAAATCGAAGGCCTCACCCAGACCACCCTCGGTGGAGCC
>CAYNXW010000106.1:0-8618 GCA_964401265.1 uncultured Pirellulales bacterium
TGGTCCCACGCTGACCCTGACGGACTTTCGCGGCCACATCACCGGGCACGACCTCTTCCTCTGCGTCGTCGAGGAGCTTCAACAGTACCTCTGCGGCAAGCATCTGCCGGCTGAGCAGACCCTGGTGCTGCCCATGCCCGGCGACGACACCCTCTTTTTCCCGCTGCCCGCCGACCACGAGCGCGGGGCCGAGTTTGCCTGTGCCATCAGTTACGTCAAACATGGCAACGCGGACACGGACGCCATTTTTGCTGACTGGCTGGCCACCGCCGGTCTGGCCCAGCCGGACAACCCGCTCGGGCGTACCGTTGCCGGCTTCTTCCGCGAGCTTTACGCCATACTCCGCAAGGAACCTACCCGCCGCTGGTACGAGCCGGACCTGCTTGAGCTCGCCCAGAAACACCTCTGGCCCATCGTCGGCCAGGAGAACCAGCCTGCCGTCACCCAGCTTGTCAGCACGTTCTTCATCAATGTCTACGCTGCCTGTCGCCGACGTTTTTACCTGCACGCTCTGGCGGACGCCGCGTTGCCCCTGCGACTCTACGGCAATCACTGGGACAAGGACCCCCGCCTCAATGGTTATGCCGCCGGGCCCGCCACACGGGACAAGGACCTCAACCTCGTCTACAACTTCTCGACTATCAACCTCCATCTGCACCCCAATTCCACCATGCACCCGCGATTGGCTGAGTGTGGCCTGGCCCGCGCCTTCATCATGGTCGCCGACCATGCGCAAGAGCACGACGCTCTGCCGGCACGACACTACTTTGAACCCGACAGCGAGCTGGTTCTCTTCGACAGTCCCGCGGACCTCATCGACCGCTGCCGATACTTTCTCGCCCACGACGAGCACCGTCTCCAAATCGCCCAGGCCATGCACCAGCGTGCCCGTCGCGAACAGACCTGCACCGCCGCCGCCCGCATCGTACTTGACACATGGCGACAACTACTCAACAAACCTTTGCCCCCACAGGACGCACCTTCATGAACCACAAGACCGACACATCGCACCCTTCGCCTGCCGCTGCTGCCGCCAAAGACCTCTGGCAGGACGCCTCGCGCGACACCTGGGCTCACTTCATCGACCACCCTTACGTGCTGGGCCCCTGCGCCTCGCAATGTCGCCGCGACGACCCCAAACACAACCTCTTCACCCTGGCCCGCTACAAGTTCTGCGCCAAAATGCTCGTCGGCAAGCGTCGTCTGCTCGAAATCGGCTGCGGCGACGGTTACGGCCTGGACCTGGCCCTTCACGAGGTCCAACCCCAATCCGTCACCGCCATCGACTTCGACGCTCAGCTCATTGAGGACAACCGCCGACGATTGGGCCATCTGGATAACGTCGAATTCCTGCAACTCGACGTGGCCAGCGAGCCGCTGACCGGCTGTTACGACGGAGCCTTCAGCTGCGACGTCATCGAGCACCTCCACCCGGACACCGAAGCGGCCTTTCTGGACAACATTGTCAGCGTGCTCGACCCGCACGCCCTTTGCATCATCGGCACCCCTAACGCCACCGCCGCGGCTCATGCCTCCGCCCGCAGCCTGGCCACCCACATCAACCTCAAGGACGCTGTTAGCCTGCGAGATCTTATGGCACAACGGTTCCACAACGTCCTGCTATTTTCCATGAATGACGAAGTCATCCACACCGGCTACCACCCCATGGCCCACTATCTGTTCGCCCTGGGCATCGGCGTCAAAGGCCGCTAAACCACTACCCTGACCCAAAGAAAACCATGACACAACAACAGCAACAGCAAAAACCATCAAACACACCGCAAACCGTCCTCGTCACCGGCGGCGCCGGCTACGTCGGCTCCGTGCTCATTCCCAAGCTGCTCCGCGCGGGCCACCGCGTCAAGGTGCTTGACCTGTACCTCTACGGCCACCATGTGCTCGACGCCGTCAAGGACCACCCGGGCCTCACGCAGATCACCGGCGACATTCGCGACGTCAATGTGCTCCGGCGTGAGCTGGCCGACTGCGACGCCGTCATCCACCTCGCCTGCATCTCCAACGACCCCAGCTTCGAACTCGACCCCGCCCTGGGCCGGTCCATCAACTACGACGCCTTCGCTCCCCTCGTGGACATTGCCCGCGACCAGGGCGTTGGCCGTTTCATCTACGCCTCCTCCTCGAGCGTCTACGGTGTCAAAGAGCAGACGAATGTGACCGAAGAGTTGGCCCTGGAACCGCTCACCGACTACTCCAAGTACAAAGCTCTCTGCGAAGACATCCTGCTCGACGCCCGGCGGGACGACTTTGCGGTGCTGATCCTGCGTCCCGCCACCGTCTGCGGCTACTCGCCCCGGCTGCGGCTGGACCTGACCGTCAACATCCTCACCAACCACGCTGTCAACCGCCGCGAAATCACGGTCTTTGGCGGCACGCAAATGAGGCCTAACATCCACATCGACGACATCACCGACCTCTACGTCGGGGCCCTCGACTACCCGAAAGACCTCATCGACGGCCAAATCTTCAACGCCGGCTACGAGAACCACACGGTGACAGAGATCGCTCAGGCTGTCCGCTCCATCGTCGGCGACGACGTGACCGTCCGCACCACGCCCAGCGACGACCTGCGTTCCTACCACATCTGCTCCGACAAAATCAGACGCACCCTGGGCTTTACCCCCGCCCACACCATCGAAGCCGCCGTTCGCGACCTGGTTGACGCATTCGATGCCGGCCACATTCCCGACTCCCTCACCGACCCACGCTACTACAACATCAAAACCATGCAACAGAACCCCGTGCAGCTGAACCTGCAGGGGGCCCAATAACTATGAACACCATCAATCCACAACTTACGACCGAAAGCGACCTGGCCGGCAAAGCTGAGCACCTCCGCCGGGTCATCTTCAAGACTATCTGCGACGGCGGCGGTGGGCACATCCCCTCCTGCTTGTCCATTGCCGATGTCCTGGCCGTGCTCTACTACCACACGCTGCACATCGACCCCGCCCAGCCGGACGACCCTGCCCGCGACCGCTTCATCCTCTCCAAGGGCCATGCGGGCGTGGCGCTGTACGCGGTGCTCGCGGATTTGGGTTTCTTCGAGAGCAAACTGCTGGCCACCTACGGCCAGGCCGACACGCTGCTCGGCGGCCATCCCGACATGCACAAACTGCCCGGCGTCGAAGCCTCCACCGGCGCCCTGGGCCACGGGCTCGCCTTTGGCATGGGCCACGCCCTGGCTGCGAAACTCGACGGCAACGACTACCGCACGTTCGTTCTGCTCGGCGACGGCGAGTGCCAGGAAGGCTCCGTCTGGGAAGCCGCCCTCTTTGCGGCACAGCAGCGACTCGACAACCTGGTGGCCATCATCGACTACAACAAACTGCAAGCCCTCGACCGGCTCGACAACATTGTCGCGCTCGAACCACTCGCCGAAAAGTGGACCGCCTTTGGCTGGCACGTCCGCCAGATCGACGGCCATGACATCAGCCAGTTGCTCGACACCTTCGACAAGCTGCCCTTCGCCGACGGGCGTCCCAACCTTATCGTGGCGCATACCGTCAAAGGCCACGGCATCAGCTATATGAAGAACGTGCCCATCTGGCACTACCGCCTGCCCAACCCCGACGAAATGCAGACCGGCCAAGCCGAGCTGCAAACCACCGCCGCGGAACACTGAAAACGAAGGCGCTCGGCAGCAACCGGGGCAAACCGTTACGAACAGAACAAAACAGCTTGTTGGGAAACCACCCATGCGAAACGCCTATCTTAAAGCCCTCTACGAACTGGCCCAGCGTGACGACAACGTCCTGGCCATCGTCGCCGACAACGGTGCCATCGTCTATGACGACTTCCGCCGCGACTGCCCCGACCAGTTCATCAACGTCGGCATCGCCGAAGCCAATCTGATCTCCGTCGCCGCCGGCCTGGCCCAGTGCGGCAAGCTACCGTTCACCTACACCATCGCCGCCTTTCTCACCATCCGCGCTGCTGAACAGGTCCGCAACGACGTGTGCCTGCAGCAGACCAACGTCAAACTTGTCGGCATCGGGGCGGGCTTTCTCTACAGCGACCTGGGCCCGACCCATCACGCCACCGAAGACCTCGCCTTTATGCGGGCGCTGCCCGGCATGACGATCATCTGCCCCGCTGACCCGCACGAAGCTTACCTGGCGACCTTTGCCGCCGCCCATATCAGCGGGCCCGTCTACATCCGCCTGGCCGGCAGCAGGACGCCCGCCCTGCACGACCAGGACTACCGCTTCGAAATCGGCCGAGGCGTCACCCTCTGTGCCGGCGACGACCTCACCCTGGTCTCCACCGGCATGATCACCCATGAATCGCTCCGCGCCGCACGCCTGCTTCACCAGCAAGGTGTCAACGCCCGGCTGATCCACCTGCCCACCGTCAAGCCGTTCGACAGCGACATCATCCTCACCGCCGCCCGCGAAACCGGCGTCTTACTCACCGTCGACGAACACTCCGTCACCGGCGGTATAGGCTCGGCCGTCGCTGAAGTGCTGGCTGAACACGCTGAAACGGCTGTCAAATTCAAACGCGTCGGCCTGACCGACTGCTTCGCCCAAAGCTACGGCGCCTATGCCGACATGAAACGCCTCAACGGCCTGGCCGCTGAACACATCGTTGAGCACGCTGCTCAGCTACTCGATACCAAACTGCAACCTGTAAAGTGAACGCCAAGGAGAAGAACATCATGGATCTCGGCATCACCGACAAACGTGTACTCGTCACCGCCGCCAGTCAGGGCATCGGCCAAGCCATCGCCCTGGCCTTTGCCGCCGAAAACTGCCGCGTCGCCGTCGTCGCCCGACGCGAGCAAGAGCTCAAACAACTCGTCGACGACATGGGCGGGCCCAGCAAGGGACATGCCCACTGCGTGATGGACCTCATGGGCGAGGGCAACCCCACCGCTGCGCTGCAACAACTCGACGCCGACAACGACCCCTTCGATATCGTCATCCACAACATAGGCGGGACGCTGCAGGTCAAGAACCCGCTGGCACCCATGACCGACTGGCAAAAGGTCTGGCGGTTTAATGTGGGCATCGCCATTGAAATCAACGATGTCGTCGCGCCTGCCATGCAGCAGAAAGAATGGGGGCGTATCATTCACATCTCGTCCATCTCCGGCGAGAGCCTGCGTGGCTCGGGCCCTTACGGCGCTGCCAAGGCCTACCTCAACGCTTATACCAAGGTGCTCGGCCGGGCCCTGGCGCCGACCGGCGTGGTCGTATCAGCGGTGCTTCCCGGTGCGGTCTACGCGCCCGGAGGCCACTGGGACAACGTCGCCAAGACCAACCCGACCATGAAGGCTGACTTCCTACGCCATCATCACGCCATCGGCCGACTCGGAACCGCCGACGAAATCGCCCCGTTTGCCGTCTTTCTCGCCTCGAAGTACGTCAGCTTCGCTCAAGGCGCCTGTATTAACGTTGATGGAGGGACCATGTAATATGTCTGACTATCCACTCACCTTTAAGGCTGCTATTCTGGAACAGAGCAACCGCCCCCTCGTGCTTGACGAGGTTACCTTCCCCGGGCCGCTGCTGCCCGGCCAGGTGCTTGTTCGCGTGCACTACAGCGGCATCTGCGGCAAACAGATCGAAGAAATCACCGCCGCGGCCGGGCCCGACCCCTTCCTGCCTCACCTGCTAGGCCACGAGGGCGGCGGCATCGTCCAGGACATTGGGCCCGGCGTCACCCACGTCAAACCCGGCGACCACGTCGTTATGCACTGGCTTAAGGGGCCCGGCATCGACAGCGTCACGCCCCGCTACCTTTGGAAAGACCACCCGCTCAACGCCGGCTGGATCACCACCTTCAACCAATATGCCGTCGTCTCGGAGAACCGTCTGACCGTCATCCCTGACGAGACCGACTTGCAGGTGGCCTGCCTGCTGGGCTGTGCGGCCACCACCGGCCTGGGTGCCGTGATCAACGACGCCAACGTTCGGCCGGGGGAATCCGTCGCTGTCGTCGGCTGCGGGGGCGTGGGCCTTTTTGCCGTCCATGGGGCCGACCTGCTCGGCGCACACCCCATCATCGCCGTGGACACCAACCCTGCCGCACTGGAATTGGCTTCGGCCCTGGGCGACACGGACCTGCTCAACCCCACCAGCGACGACGTAACCGTGCGCACTTTGGACCTCACCGCCGGCCTCGGCTGCGACGTCGTCATCCTTGCGACGCCCGCCCCCGCCGCCCTCGAATTGGGCGTAGCCCTGGCGTCCGCTCCGTCTCGGGTCCTTTTTGTCGCGGTGCCGCCGGCGGATACGGAGCTTCGTGTGGACGCGTTGGCGGTGCACCGTGGGCGTATGGTGACCGGCTCGTGTGGGGGGGGGACGGTGCCGGCGCGTGATATTCCGCGTTATCTCGAGTTGCAGGGGCGGGGCAGGGTGCAGTTGGACAAGGTGATTACCCAGACGGTTCCGCTGGCCCAGATTAACGAGGGGCTTGAGGCCCTGCGTGGCGGCCAACCTGGTCGGTGCGTTGTGGATATGACGAAAGGATAGCCAACGATGACTACGAGTACCCTGGCATTTGATTATACGACCGTTCAGGACATGGCTGAAACGACGCTGAGGCTGCAGTTGGTGCGGGACCGGTTGGTGCGGCTGCATCCGGCTGCGCCGCCGGCTGTTCTTGAAATCGGGGTGGGGCCGGGGGACCTGACGCTTATGCTCGCGCAGCTGACGGGTCATTTGACCTGCATCGACTGCGACGGGGCCACGCTTGGGCAGGTCGCTGAGCGTCTGGCGGAGCACAACCTGGAGCATGTTCGGCTTCTTGAAGAGTTTGTGGAGATGGTCGATCTTCGTCCTCACGCTTACGACGCTATTTTGCTGCAGAACATGCTGGAGCACCTGGCTGACCCGGTAGGTATTTTGCGGCAGGTGGCCGCTGGATTGAAGGATAGCGGCAGGATCCACATATCGGTGCCGCTGGCGCATTCGCTGCATCGACACCTGGGGGTGGCGATGGGGCAACTGGACCGGTCGGACTCGTTGGCGGAATCGGACCACGCGTACGGTCATTACCGGGTCTACCATCCGGCGCTGCTTCGTGAGCACATCGAGGCGGCGGGTCTGCATATTGTCTATGAGTTGCCGTTTTATCTCAAGCCATTGCCGACGGCGATGCTGGCGGAGCTGCCCATCGAGCTGCACCGTGGTCTTTTCGAGCTGGGCCAGAGGTTTCCGGAGTTGGCGGGTTATATGTATGTGGAAGCCAGTTCTTCGCCGGCCAACACCATTGATTAGGGAGACAGAGGGATGGCGAATCCCAAGATCGTTCTTATTCAGCCGCCGAGTCCTTACCTGCTCATCGAGAAGTGGCTGGCGCCGCTGAACCTGTACTACCTCAAGGCGTTTCTGAACAAGAACGGCTACGCGGAGGTGAGCGTCATCAACCTGGCGGGGCTGGACACGCCGCTGGAGGCGTTGCCGCTGGACGGGGACATTTACGGTGTGACGTTGTTCACGCCGCAGTTTCCGCTGGCGCAGGCGATCGCCAGTCATCTTAAGCAGCATACCAACGGCATGGTCATTGCCGGGGGCCATCACGTCAGCGCGCTTCCGAGCGAGTCGCTTGAAGCATCGTGTTTTGACATTGTGGTGCGCGGCGAGGGGGAGTGGACCTTGCTCGACATCGTCGCGGGCAGGCGGTTAAGTGAGGTCGCGGGCATTTCTTATCGTGATGAGCGGGGAGACATCGTACATAATGCCGACCGCAAGTTTCATCCCACGATCGATGACTTTTGTTTTCCGAACCTGGATGATATTCCGCTGGCTGAGTATCCGGGCATGACCATTGATAAGGAGGCGGGGCGATTCGAGATGAGTTTCATGACGTCACGGGGTTGTCCTTTTGACTGTGCCTTTTGCGCGTCGAAGAAGTTCTGGAAGCGTAAGGTTCGCTTTCATTCAGCAGCATACATCATGGCCGTTCTGGACGACCTGCACGAGCGAGGGATCCATGACGTGCGGTTCGAGGACGACAACTTTGATCTGAACAAGGATCGTCTGGCAGAGATTCTGTCGCATCTCAAGAAGCGGGGCTTTGGCTGGGGGTGCTGTATGCGCAGCGAGAACGTGACGGACGAGACGATTGGAGCGATGGTTGACGCGGGGCTGACGGACGTGGCGTTGGGTATCGAAACGGCCTGCGACCGCGTGCTGAAACTGATCAACAAGAACGAGACGGCTGCTGAGCACGGGGCGGCGGTGGCCATACTGAAGCGGCATGAGGTGAGGGTCAAGGCTTACATCATGTCGGGGCTGCCCGGCGAGGATCAGCAGAGTGTGGACGAGACGGTGCGTTTCATTCGGGAGCAGCCCATTGATTCGTACACGGTGAGTACGTTTGTGCCTTTTCCGGGTACGGACATCTGGCACCATCCGGGGAAATACGGGTATGCCTTTGACAAGCAACAGTGCTTCGCCAACTTCACGTTTCTGAGCAACCGGGCGAACAATCCGTCTGTGGCCCAGAACGCCGACGAGCTCGGGCATTTCCACCAGCAGCTCTGCCAGGCGGCGGCGGAGAAGAACACGCTGACACGTTCGGCCAACGTGGCCAGGAATCTGGAGGGGCTCAACAACTGGAAGACGGCGTTCGTAGAGCGGTGAGCGTAC
>CAYNXW010000107.1:0-8521 GCA_964401265.1 uncultured Pirellulales bacterium
CCCGGCCTTCCACACCACGAGATGAGGTCACTAGCGACATACCAGACTCCGTAAATACCTTGAAAACAATCGTTTACAACAGATTACGCTCAACGGCAGCTCCGCCGGCCCCACCCGCGTGAATCATGCGGACTCAACACCCAAGAGCTAGCCAAACTCATGATAAGCCAAAACCATACCCAAAAAATGTGATTCGTATCACACTTTTTCTTGCCCCACCGCCACCTTCTGCTACTATGCAAGCATGTTAAAGAAAGTCTCCGGTGCACAAATCGAAGCATTCCTCAGTGACTTCGGGCCCTTTGAACTGCTCGATCCCCGACAGATCAAAGTGCTCGCCCGACTGGTCACCCCACGCCGCCTCCACACCAACCAGATCCTCTGGCTCCAGGGCCAACAAGTTACTCACTTCACCATCGTCTACGCCGGAGCACTACGCTCGGTACGTCGCACCGCCGCCGGGGCCGAAAAACTCGTCAGCACCCTCGAAACCGGCCAACACTTCGGCCTCGCCGAAATGATCACCGGAGCCACCGCCGCCGTGACCATCATGGCCTCTCGCGACTCCACCCTGCTCTCCATGAGCCAGACCGCACTAAAACGCGAACTCCTCAGCAACGCCGAAATCTCCTACCGACTCATGCAGACCATGGCACGGGCCATCTTCTCTCTCACGCGAGAGCTCGAACGTGCCAGCTTCGAAAATGTCCACACCCGCCTCGCACGATTGCTACTCAAAAAAGTCTCGCCAAGACACAGCCCCCTCGCCGGGGCCAAGGCCCCTCGACGCCTCAGTCACGCCGACCTCGCCCTGCAAGTCGGCGTCAGCCGCGAAACCGTCTCCCGCGTCCTGGCCGACTTCAAAAAAAAGGGCATCATCCAGACCGGCTACCGATCCATCAGCGTCCTCAACCCCGACGGCCTGATGACCTACATCGACGATTATGACCAGTGGTAGCACCCGCCCGCCAACCAAAAGGCCTACCCCCTGCTACCGCCTCCTCGCCCTGCCACCCCGCTCCAACCTCCTCGCCATCCAACCGACCCAAGCCCCCTCTAAACCACAATTTACGCCTGACCCTTGCAAAAATCCCTCCACCAGCCATAATAGGACGTTTGTGCCGGCACCACGCTGAAACACCTATTTCACCCGCCGGCAAGCTGTAACCATTACATTCACCGGTTTTCCAGAGGCCAAGCTGTATGTTCAAACAGGTTAGTTCCACATGTGACCACATCAAACTCGAACACCGCATCCTCGAGTGGTGGGACCAGACAAATGCTTTCCAAAAACTACGCGAAAAGAACGCCCAGGGACCACGCTGGTCCTTCCTCGACGGTCCGATAACCGCCAATAACCCCATGGGCGTCCACCACGCCTGGGGACGAACCCTCAAAGACTGCTACCAACGCTACCACGCCATGCTAGGCCAGCAGCTACGCTACCAGAACGGCTTCGACTGCCAGGGCCTCTGGGTCGAGGTCGAAGTCGAAAAAGAAATGGGCTACGAAACAAAGGCCGACATCGAACGCGCCGGCCTCGAAGACTTCATCAATCGATGCAAGGCCCGTGTCGAAAAATACTCCAAAGTCCAGACCGCGCAGTCCATTCGACTAGGCTACTGGATGGACTGGGACAACAGCTACTACACTCTCAGCGACGAAAACAACTACACCATCTGGTCCTTCCTCAAAAAATGCCACAATCGAGGCCTCATCTACAAGGGCCTCGACGCCATGCCCTGGTGCCCTCGCTGCGAAACCGGCATCTCCGAACAGGAAAGACGCGAAGGCTACCGAAGCGTACAAGACACCGCTGTCTTTGTCCGCCTGCCACTCATCGACCGCCCCAACGAGTACCTCCTGGTCTGGACAACCACCCCCTGGACCCTCGCCGCCAACGTCGCCGCCGCCGTCAATCCCAAACTCACCTACGCCAAAGTCAGACAGAAAGACGACGTCTACTACCTCGCCGAAACCCTCGTCGCCGTCCTCAAAGAAAAAGGCCCTTACCAAATACTGACCACCCTGCCCGGCAAGGACATGATCGGCTGGCAATACACCGCACCCTTCGACAACCTCGAGATTGTCCAGCAAACCTTCGCCGACGCCCAGTACGCCCACCGCGTCATCGCCTGGGAAGAAGTCTCCGCCGACGAAGGCGTCGGCATCGTGCACATCGCACCCGGCTGCGGCAAGGAAGACTTCGACCTCGGCAAAGAACAAAATCTCCCCATCCTCATGCCCATCGACGAATCAGGCCTCTACACCGCCGGCCACGCCTTCCTCACCGGCCTCTCCGCCAGCCAGGTCGACGACGACGTCCTCTCCCACCTCCGCCAAAACGGCTTCTACTACAAAAAAGAAACCTACACACACGATTACCCCCACTGCTGGAGATGCGGCGCAGCTCTACTCTTTAGAGCTGTGGACGAATGGTACATCAACATGGACTGGCGCAGCGAAATCATGCGCGTCGTCGAACAGATTCGCTGGATTCCAGAATGGGGCCGCGACCAGGAACTAAACTGGCTCGAGAATATGCATGACTGGATGATCTCCAAAAAACGATTCTGGGGACTGGCACTGCCCATCTTCACCTGCGACTGCGGCTGGTTCGACGTCATCGGCTCCAAAAACGAACTCAAAGAACGCGCCGTCCAAGGCTGGGAACAGTTCCAAGGCCAATCTCCACACCGCCCATGGGTCGACGCCATCCGTATCAAATGCGACAAGTGCGGCCAACTCGCCAAACGCATCACCGACGTCGGCAACCCCTGGCTCGACGCCGGCATCGTCCCCTACTCCACCCTCAACTACAGCAGCGACCGCGACTACTGGAAAAAATGGATGCCAGCCGACCTCGTCCTCGAATGCTTCCCCGGCCAGTTCCGAAACTGGTTCTACGCCCTGCTCTCCATGAGCACCATGATGGAAAATACACCACCTTTCAAAACCCTGCTCGGCCACGCCCTCGTCCGCGACGAAAAGGGCCAGGAAATGCACAAGTCCACCGGAAACGCCATCTGGTTCGAAGAGGCCGCCGAACGCATGGGCGTCGACATCATGCGATGGATCTACTGCAACCACAACCCCACACACAACCTCAACTTCGGCTACAAAATCGGCGAACAGGTCCGCCGCCGTGTCTTCAGCACCTGGTGGAACGTCTACAGCTTCTTCGTCAACTACGCCCGACTCGACGGCTTCGACCCGCAAAAGACTCCCGTCCCCTACGACCAGCTCCAGGACATCGACCGATGGCTCCTCAGCAAACTCCAGGGCCTCATCCAAGCCGGACACAACGCACTCGCCGACTTCAATGTGTCCGCCCTCGTCCAGGCCGCCGACGACTTCATCGAAAGACTCAGCAACTGGTACGTCCGACGCAACCGCAGACGATACTGGCGACCACGCAGCGACTCCGACACCGACAAACTCGCCGCCTACCAGACCCTCTATCGAGTGCTCGTCGACCTGTGCAAAATCCTCGCCCCCGTCGCACCCTTCATGACCGAGGACATGTACCAGAACCTCGTACGCACCTTCGACAAAAACGCTCCCGAAAGCGTCCACCACACCGACTACCCCACCTGCGACCACTCCCTCCACAACGAAACACTCTCCCAGGAAATGGACCGCGTCGCCGACGTCGTTTCACGCGTACTGAGCATCCGCGAAACGCGACAAATCCGCGTGCGACAACCCCTCCCCCGATTGATTGCCGTGGCAAACGACGAGCAGACACGCCTGTCGCTCCGACGCTTCGAAAACCACATCCTCGACGAACTCAATATCAAAAACCTCGACTTTGCCGACAACCTCGACCCCTACGTCGACTACGCGCTCAAGCCCAACCATAAGAGCATGGGACCCAAGTTCGGCAAGCAAATGAAGACCGTTGTCGCCGCTCTCGCACAACAGGACGCCGGAACCCTCGCCGCCACCCTCGCCGACGGTAGCACCATAACCATCCAAGCCGACGACACCAGCTACGAGCTCACCGCAGAGGACGTCGTCGTGGAAAAAGAAGTACCCGCCACGCTGGTCGTCTCCGAAGACACCGAGCCGACACTCGTGCTCGATATCCAAATCAACGACGAACTGCGCCGCGAAGGCTTCGCCCGCGACATCGTTCGCCACGTCCAACAACTCCGCAAGGACATCGGCCTGGAAATCCAGAACCGCATCCACCTCACTTGGAACAGCAGCAGCGACGAACTACGCACCACGATCGAAGAGCATGGCCCAACGATTCAAGAAGAGACGCTTGCCGACGCACTAAACCCCGTGGAAACCCTTGACAGTGACAAGGCCCGCCAAGTCAAACTCGGCGACGGCGTGATCACACTGATGGTCGCCAAGACTCTATAAGACAAAATACATGCCGAACCACCCGCCATCTATGGATATATACGAGTGACATTAATGACAGAACAACCAAAAAAACTACATTTAGGCATCTTACTCTCCGGAGGCGGCCGAACCATGGTCAACCTGGCCAACTCCATCAAACAGCACCATCTCGACGCCGAAATCGTCACCGTCATCAGCTCCCGCGCCCAGGTGGCCGGCGTGGAACGCGCACGTAAATTGGGCCACCAACCGCACATTATTCGCGTCAAGGATCACCCCGACACCGCCACCTTCAGCTCGGCCATTACCGCCGTCCTCGACCAGGCCAACGTCGACTTGGTCCTCCAGTGCGGCTGGCTCTGCCTCTGGAACATTCACAAAAACTACGAAAACCGCGTCATGAACATCCACCCCGCATTGCTGCCCGCCTTCGGAGGCCGAGGCATGTGGGGCCATAACGTTCACGAAGCCGTCCTCGCCGCCGGCTGCAAGCTCAGCGGCTGTACCGTCCATTTCGTCACCAACGAATACGACGCCGGCCCCATCATCATTCAGCGATCCTGCCAGGTCCGCGACGACGACACACCCGACACCCTCGCCGATCGCGTCTTCCAACAGGAATGCATCGCCTATCCTAACGCCGTCCGGCTCTTTGCCCAAAACCGCCTCGCCGTCCGCGACGGACGCGTCTATACCCGCCCCGCCGACGACTGATTGAAACGCTACACCCCCAACCCACTAAGGCCCGCCCAAACGCCCAGTGGGGCCTTGTCTTGCTCCGCCAAGGTGCGTATAATGCTCCAAAGTGCAGAACATACCGCTGGCGAAAACCTGCACGGCAATGGACGGACCAAACGTGCTAGTCACTCAAAGGGGAGGTTCTTAAGTGAACCAGGAGATACCAAAGCGGCCGATACAAGACCAGACGGGCCCTGCCCAAACTGCGACTGGGGCGACCACGCAGCCTCATCGCAGCATACCCCGGCCCCTCCAGCAAAAACGACGTAAACGAGTAATCCGCCGCCTCATCCTCACCGCTCTACTCGCCCTCGCCATGGTCATGCTCTTTCTCGTCGGCAGGGAGTGGTTCAACAGAAGAGACTACCTCCGAGGCATGCGTGGCTTTTCCGAACAGATCATGGCCTTTCATGACCAAGACCACCGCTGGCCCAGTCCCGAAAAAGTCGCCCAGTTCAAATCAAAAGCCCGCATCAAGGCCGCGCACATCAAGTATGAGCCCTCGCTCGTACCCAAAAACGCCCCTGCCGAAACACTCCTCGCATACTTACCCCTGCTCAACATGACCTTCTTACCCAAAGGCCATGCCGCCATGGACGTCACCGGTCGCGTCTGTTGGCTCACCGATGACGAGCTGGAAAGCCGCCTGGCCCAACGCCAACGCCTCTACAACGCTCAGCTCATGCAAAACAGCCAATAAGCACCTCACCCAGGGCAATCGCATCTAAATCGTCCGTCACGATGTCCCCCCGCCCGAGGCCCATTGCCTCCTCGGTTCGCAAAGACTCCTCCTCATCCGCTCCCATCCCGCCTGGCCCTGCCATCGCAATGACCAAAGCCATACCCCACCTCCCCCAGCCCCTTACCCGCTGCCGTTTTCCGGCCCTCCAGCCTCACAACCGAAGCCAAAGTCCGTTTCTCATCAACCAGCCCACAATATTAAAGTGCTCAACCGGCCTCAACTCTTTAGATGCGATTGCCCTGACACCTCATGGCTGCAGCCTTGCAAAAAACCGCCCCTCCCGCTAAAATACTGTGCAACATGGATTTGGAGTTTATACCTATGTTTCAGCCCCCACTGCCCGATACCTATCGCAACATGCCCGACGAAGAGGCCTGCCGCCGTATTAAAAAAGCCAAGGACCTCCTCGGCAACCGGCTGGCCATCCTCGGCCACCACTACCAACGCGACGAGATCATCCAGTTCGCTGACTTCACAGGCGACAGCCTCAAACTCTCCCAAGTGGCTGCCCAACAGAAGAACGCAGAGTTCATCGTCTTTTGCGGCGTGCATTTCATGGCCGAATCAGCCGATATCCTCACCAGTGACCAACAAAAAGTGCTCCTGCCCAACATGATGGCAGGCTGCCCCATGGCCGACATGGCCGATATCGACCAAGTCGAGCACTGCTGGCAGAACCTCACCCAAAGAATCCCCCAGCCTCAAAAGCTCGTCCCCGTCACCTACGTCAACAGCTCCGCCAAAATTAAAGCCTTTTGCGGCCGGCACCGCGGCCTCTGCTGCACCTCCAGCAACGCCCTGCCCGTCTTCCAAAACCTCTGGCACGATGACCCCCAAACCGTCATCCTCTTCCTCCCAGACCAGCACCTGGGACGAAACACCGGCTACGCCATGGGCGTCCCCCTCGAACAGATGCCCCTATGGGACCCCTATGCACCAAACGGCTCCCTCGCCGACCAACAGTGCCAAAACGCAAAAGTAGTCCTATGGGACGGCTTCTGCACCGTCCACCAGGACTTCACCCCCGACCACGTGCGACAGGCACGCGACCTACGCCCCGACGTCAAGGTCATCGTCCACCCCGAGTGCATGTTCGAAGTGGCCCAGGCCGCCGATGACGTGGGAAGTACCGAATACATCATTAAAACCGTCTCCGCCGCCCCCGCCGGCTCACAATGGGCCGTCGGTACCGAAATCCACCTCGTCGAGCGACTCGCCCGCAAAATGGCCTCAAAAGACGTCCACGTCCGCCGCCTCGGCGACCGCCCCTGCCTCTGCGTCACCATGTTCCGCATCGACCTCAACCATCTCGCCTGGGTCCTCGACAACGTCGCCGAAAACGCCGCACACCCCGACTACTCCGACTGGCCCAACCGCGTCCTCGTCGACCCCGCCACTAAAAAGGATGCCAGACTCGCCCTCGACCGTATGCTGAACATTACCTGCCCCACCTGAAACGCTTATGGACCCGCCGGAGCACACCTATACCACTCGCCGACCATCACCCCCTTGGCGTCACAACCGCCCTCTACCGCTAATGCACCCCTCCGCCCTTTACCGCCCGGCTGCCCCCTCACCAACTCCCGTCGCCACGCTCGCCCTCGCAGCTCTGCTTTGGCTCGCCGGCTGCTCAGCCACCGCCCCGACTGCACGCGACACCGCCCAAACGCCCCCCCTCCGCACACAACAGACAAGCATTCGACTCCTCCGCCGCATTCCCTGCGTCACCAGCGTTACCCACTGGACCTGCCCCGATTACCTCGCCACCTCCGAAAACACCGGCCTCGAAATCAACTCCTTTCACTACCGCATCTTCACCACCCTGCAGGACCCGCTCATTCTCCGCCAGACCCCCGTCCTCCTCGAATCCGCCTACCAGGCCTACAGCAACTTCATCAACACCCCTCTGCCCAGCCATGACAAACTGCTCGTCTACCTCTTTGACAACCGACACCAATGGGAAGCCTTCACCCTACGATGGATGCCGCGACAGGCACCCCTCTACCTCAAAATCCGCTCCGGAGCCTACTACGCCAACCACGCCTGTGTCGCCTACCACATCAGCCGACAGGCCGACTTCGCCGTCCTCGCCCATGAAGCATGGCACCAGTTCGCCGACCAGCTCTTCGCCTGCCATCTACCCGCTTGGCTCGACGAGGCCATGGCCACCAACTTCGAATCCCATCAATGGCGCAACGGACGCGTCCAATTCCAACCACGCTACAACACCGGACGGTTGATCGCCCTGCGCACCGCGATGGCCAGCGGAAAAATGTTGCCACTCACCCAACTGCTCACCCTCGACCCTGGCCAAGTGGTCGCCCACGGACCAACACCACCCAATCCAGACCAACCCCTCGACACCCTGACCGCCGCCTATTACGCCCAACTCTACGCCTTGGCACGCTTCTTCCGCGAATCAGGCCACGGACGCCATCTCCACGCCTTCAAAACGCTCCTCACAGACGCTGCCCTGGGCCAATGGCCCCTGCCCCAAGAGCTTCGCCACGAAGGTCTCCAACACGACCGAAAGCCCAGCCGACGCTGGAACGCCAAAGTCGGCCCCTTCATCGTCGCCAACTACCTCCTCGCCGACACCGCCCAACTACAGATGGCCTATCACGCCTTCTGCCACAAAATCCTGGCCCAAACCTCTCTCAAGAAAACCTTCTAAACTCCTACCCC
>CAYNXW010000108.1:0-8501 GCA_964401265.1 uncultured Pirellulales bacterium
GACTCCGACTATGGCCACAATACTGATAAGCATCAGCCAGCCCGTAGCAAAAAGAAAGTTGTAATTTCCAATATATACCAGCCAGCCGGGCGATTGTATAACGGCGTCTTCTCCCCCGCCTGTAAGTGCCTGGATGGTCAGCTTGGCCATCCCCGCGATAAAACCAATCGCCAGACCTGCCACTGCGCCTTTGCCGTTAATCCGCTTAAAGAATAAGCCAAGCAGGAAAACCGCGGTAATTGGCGGAGTAAGATAACCCTGAACCTTCTTGAAATATTTTCACAACCCGCCCTGGGAAATTCGCTGCATCACGGGAATCCAGACTATCCCCATCGCAACTACCACCACCGTTGCGAATCGCCCGACCGTCACTAAGTGCCGCTCAGAGGCCTTCGGCTTTATCTTTTCATAAATGTCCACGGTAAAAAGAGATGCGCAGGAATTAAAAACTTATCACCGGGAACCTATCAATGCAGCCAACAGCCCCCCCACCACGATGGCCATCATACGACCAATGGCCGAATGCGTGACCGAATGGCCCCGGTTGCCCCCCAGCAGTACAGCCACAATGAAAACAGGCAGCACCGCGTCGTCCAGCCGCCAGTTCGTGACGTACCCCCAGGGGGACCGTATGAAGGGCAGCGCGTAAAAAAAACACGCCAGCAAAAGCATCCCACAGAAGAAAGACCCCCGCCCTTCCGTTCGCTCCAGTTCATCCTGCTGGGCATAAAGCATGTCGATATTGGAATCTAGCACAGTCATAATTCACCTGTTGCCTTTATCGCTGACCGCCTGACGTCTCGTTTGAAGCCGTCTTAGAACGCCGACACTTTATCTCCGCAATCACCCGCTCCAGCGTCTCTGCCAAAGGCGTCGCCGGCGCGAATCCCACCGTCTCGCCAAGCCGCTGCAAACTTGGCACCCGTCGCATCATATCATCAAAAGGCTTGCCGTAGGCCTGCTCGTACGTCAGATATCGCGTCTTGCTACGGCTGCCCGTCAGCGCGATCACCCGGGCGGCCAACTGCGCAATGGTCACTTCCTCGTTCGAACCCACATTATACACCCGACCCGGCGCTTCGGGACACTCCATCAACGCCGTCATCGCCTCCACCACGTCGGCCACGTCGCAAAAGCAGCGCGACTGCTGACCGCTGCCGTAAATCTCCAAAGGCTCGCCCGCCAGCGCCCGCTCGACAAACCGCGGCACCACCATCCCGTAGCGGCCGGTCTGGCGGGGCCCCACCGTGTTGAACAGCCGCACCACCACCACCTCCAGCCCGTACTGTTCGTAATAGGCCAACCCGAGAAACTCGTCGATCATCTTGCTGCATGCGTACGACCACCGCGAAAAACGCGTGCTGCCCAGGACTACGTCGTCGTCCTCATGAAAGGGCATGGCCTCGCTCTTGCCGTACACCTCGCTCGTCGAGGCCAAGAGCACCTTCTTGCCAAACTTGTTGGCAATTTCCAGCACGACCTCGCTGCCGTGGATGTTCGTCTCGATGGTGTGCACTGGTCGGTCCACAATCAACTGCACCCCGACCGCCGCCGCCAGATGATACACCACGTCGCAACGCGATATCAACAGATGCATCGTCTCGCTGTTGCGCACCGTGTCCACCACCAGCTCAAACTTCGGATGCCCCGTCACCGCCGCCAGGTTGCCCCGGCTGCCCGTGCTCAGGTCGTCCACCACCACGACCGCGTGGCCTTGGCTGAGCAAACGCTCCGACAGATGGCTGCCGATAAACCCCGCCCCGCCTGTAATCAATGCTCTCATAGTCTTAGCACCCCTGCTCTCGTAGCCACTTGACAAACACCGCCAAGCCCTGGGGCAGCGGCGTCTTGGGGGCATAGCCCAACACCTGCCGCGCCCGCTCAATATCCGCGAACGTCTGCACCACGTCGCCGGGCGGCACCGCCTTGCGGTCGATCAACGCTTGCTTGCCCAGCGTCTGCTCCAACTGCTCGATCAACGCATCCAGCCGCCAAGGCTGCGATTCACCCAGATTGTATATCGCATACCCCCGCCACTGCCGCATCGCCCCCAGAACCCCCTCGATGATATCGTCGATATAGGTGAAATCGCGTGCCATCGACCCGTCGCCATAGACCGGAATAGGCTCGCCCGCCTCCATCAGCCGCGCAAACTTGTGTATCGCCAGGTCCGGTCGCTGCCGCGGACCATAGACCGTGAAGAAACGCAGACAATTCACGTCCATATCGTACAAGTGACTGTACGTATGGCAAAGCAACTCGCCCGCTTTTTTCGTCGCCGCGTAAGGTGAAATCGGGTAATCCACATTGTCCGTCTCGGCGAAAGGCACCTTTTTGTTATTGCCGTACACGCTCGAACTCGACGCGAAAACAAAGTGTTTGATCTGCTGCCGCCGCGCCGCCTCCAGCAGCACCTGCGTTCCGCGGATGTTCACATCACCATACCCCAGCGGGTCCGCGATCGAAGGCCTCACCCCCGCTCTGGCCGCCAGGTGCACCACCATCGTCACGGGCCCTGGCCCATTGCCCGCATCGGTCAAGGCCCGCTCCACATCCGCCTCCTGCCGAATGTCACCCTCAACCAGCGTAAAATTTGCTGCCTGTCGCAAAGCCGCAACGTTGGCCTCTTTAATACTGCGATCGTAAAACGGATCAAAGTTATCCAATCCGACCACCGCGGCCCCATCGCCCACCAGCCGCTCACACAAATGTGAACCGATAAACCCCGCCGCACCTGTCACCAGTATTTTCTCTGTCATGTCCGCCTGTGCCCCTGTCTTCCGCCCGATTCACTCACCATGTCACAATTCCGCCGCCAGCGCCTTCAAATACGCCCGTAAATCCTCCGCCAGATCCTCCCGCCGCAACGCAAAATCGATGTTCGTCCGCACAAACCCTTCCTTGTTGCCAATGTCGCAGCGCCGGCCCTTGAGCCTCACCCCATACATTGCCCGACTGCGCACCATCGCCCGCATTGCGTCCGTCAACTGAATCTCATTACCCTTGCCCCGCTCGGTGCGACTCAAATGGTCGAAAATCTCCGGCGTCAATATGTAACGGCTGGCAATCGCCATGTTCGACGGCGCCTCGCCTACTGCGGGCTTTTCCACAAAATCGTCGATCAGAAACAACCCTTCTTCGATTTCTCTGCCCGCGATTACACCGTAACGGTTGACCCGCTCCGGCGACACCTCCTCCAATAACACCACCGGCTCCTGAAAACGCTCAAACACCTCCAGCAACTGCCCCACCGCCGGCGAGGGCGCGTCCACCACCGTATCGCCCAGCAACACCGCAAAAGGCTCGTCGTTGACGTGATGCCGCGCACAATACACCGCGTCGCCCAGCCCCTTCATCTCCCGCTGCCAGATAAAATGAATATCCGCCAGCTCCGAAATCTGCCGCACCGCCTCCAGCTCCGTTTGCCTGCCCTGGGCACGCAACTGTTCCTCCAGCTGAAAACTACGGTCAAAATGCTCTTCGATCGCCCGCTTGCCCTTCCCGATCACCATCAACAGATCGGTCAAGCCCGAGGCCACCGCCTCCTCCACCACGTACTGTATCACCGGCGTATCCACGATGGGCAGCATCTCCTTGGGCTGCGACTTCGTCGCCGGCAAAAACCGCGTGCCAAATCCCGCCGCCGGTATCACTGCCTTGCGTATCATTCACTCTCCTGCCGTTTGCCCGCCACCAGCCGGGGCTTCAACACCTTGACCTGCTGCGCCCGCAACGCCGCCTTCAACGCCCGAAACATCGCCTCGTCCTCATACGTCCCCACGATCGCCCCGCCCGAACCCGTAAACTTCGCACTGGCCCCCACCGACCGCGCCGTTTCCACCATCCTTACGTTCGCTTCACTTATCCGGTATATCCGACGCCGACGGTCAAAATTCGCATCGATCAGCTGGCCCAGCCCCTGCGTGTTACCGGCCTGCAGACAACGCTTCGCCTTGACCGTCAACCCCGCCCAATACTTCATCGCCGCCACCACGTTGCGCTCGCCCGCCTCGAACCGCGCCCGTATCGCGTTATGAAACACCTCTGTCGGCTCCGACGAATCGTCCTGATACGCCACATACAACCGCCCCAGCAGCTTCACCGGCAGCGACTCGTACAACCCGTACCCCTGACGCTCCATAATCGCCTTCGAAAAGTCCATGTACACCAGCCCCTCGTACACCTGGACCACCCGATCCTGCAAACCCGCCGCAATGTGCAGCTCGTCCACCTCCGCCGACAACACCAGATTCGCCTGCGTATGCAGCGGAATGCTCACCCCATAAAACGACATCAACGCCCGCAAACACGCCGTGATGATCGCACTCGAACCGGCCAGCCCCACCCCGTGCGGTATATTCGAGTCATAACGTATCGTAAAATTCTTGTCGTGCAAACCAATGTGGCTCGCCCGGCAATAATCGTAAAAACGCTTGACCGTCGCCTTGAGCAGCCTGATGCCCCCGTAATAGCCGTGACGCTCCACGTCCCGCACCAGCGAGGCAATGCCCTCAAAACGCGATTGATCCTTCGCCGCCCCCACAATCTCCAGCTCCGGCGTCTCGTACAGCTCCACCGTCGCCCGAAAATTGCTGAACGCAAACGAAATCGTCTTGCCGTAATACCCATCCGAAGGATTGCCCACCAACCCCACGCGCGGATACGCCTCGGTGCGAATAATCATACCTCTCACGCTCCCGCCGGCTTACGCGTCGGCCGCCCGACGCTGTGATACTCCAGCCCATACTTGCTCACAAAGGCGCCGTCGTACAAATTCCGACCGTCGAAAACCACCGGCCGCTTCAACGTCGCCTTGATCATCTCAAAATCCGGCGTTCGAAACTCCTGCCAGTCCGTGCAGATCACCAGCCCGTCAGCACCCACCAAGGCCTCCTCGCTACGCCCCACCGTCTTCATACGCCCCGCCAACGCACTCGCCGCCGGCGTCGCCTCCGGATCGTAGGCCTGCACACGCATCCCCGCCTCCAGAAAACGCTCCACACACGTCAACGCCGGCGATTCCCGCACGTCGTCTGTTCGCGCCTTGAACGCCAACCCCCACACTCCCAGCGTCACCTTGTCCGCGCCGTCGCCATAATACGACACCACCCGCTCGGCAAACCGCTTCTGCTGTGCCAGATTGGCCTCCTGCGCCGCCTCCGCAATACGCATCGGCATGCCCTGCAACTGGCCCATGTGAATCAACGCCCGAACGTCCTTGGGAAAACAACTGCCCCCAAAGCCCAGCCCCGCAAACAAGAACGCGTTGCCGATACGACCGTCGCTGCCCACACCCGCCCGTATCAACTCCACATCCGCCCCGTACGTCTCGCACAACTGCGAAATCTCGTTCATAAACGATATCCGCGTCGCCAACATCACGTTCGCCGCATACTTGCTCAGCTCCGCCGAAGCCGGGTCCATGAAGATCATCCGGCTGCTCTTACGCATGTACGGCGCGTAGAGCTGCTTCATGATCTCCATCACCGCCGGATTCTCCGTCCCGATAATCACCCGGTCCGGCTTGGTAAAATCCTCCACCGCCGCCCCCTCCTTCAAAAATTCTGGATTGCTCACGTAATCAAAAGGCTTCTCCGTCCTGGCCCGCATCACCTCACACACCTGCTGGTGCGTCCCCACCGGCACCGTGCTCTTGGTCACAATGATACGGTAATCGTCCATCAGCTCCGCCACCTCAGCAGCCACAGAGAGCACCGCCGAAATGTCCGCCGACCCGTCCGCCTGCGATGGCGTCCCCACCGCGATAACAATCACCAGCGAATCCTCCACCGCCTCCTGCATCCGCGTCGTAAACCGCAAACGCCCCGCCGCCACGTTCTGATGCACCAGCTCGCTCAAACCCCGCTCATAGATCGGAATAATCCCCTCCTGCAAGTCCCGTATCTTCCGCCGATTGCTGTCTACGCACGTCACATGATTGCCCCCCTCGGCCAGACACGCCGCCGAGACCAACCCCACGTAACCCACGCCCGCCACTGCAACTTTCATAGCCCTCTAACCTCCGCTAGTTTCACCCGCCGACGGCTCGCCATCCTCATACGCCGACGCCGCGTCTGGCCGAACCGTTACTCGCCAGATCGGACCGGCCGGCTCAAAATCATAATGATCCAGTAGAAACACCGGACAATAACCCGCCGCCGGCGTCACCACGTACAACTGCCCTCGGGCCACCCAAGCCGCCACCGAACCTTCCTCTAACGCCGCCACCGCACCGCTGTGCACCCGACTCGATACCACACTGACATCCCGGCTACAACCGCCCACCCGCTGGGCGTACAAAAGCGGATACACCGTGGTCTGATCTGCGTACACTACCGCGTCCGCGCCCGCCGTGTCAAACGTCTCCCGGGCAAATCGTGCCGGCCCATCATAACCCCGCTTCCAAGGCTGCAAAAACCAGCGATACTCGTTCCGGTAAGGCAACTGCCGTTTCGTCCCCAGACGCACCTGCGCTCGCTCGGCTACCACCGGCGCTACCGCATACACACCCACCGGCAACAACGCCGCCAACAACACCCCTGCCCGCCAACACACGCCCCAATGCCATCTCTGGGCCACCCATGCCGCCCCCAGCCCCACCAGCACCGCCGTCAATGCGTAAAAAGGCAGAAAAAACGCGTAACGATCCGCCACCGTGTACCGCCCGGCAAAGCCCCCATACAACACCAGCATCACCGCCAACACCCACCCCAGCCAACGCTTGCTGCCACCCCGCCCGAAAAGCCACGCCACCCCCACCACCGTCAGCAACACGTTCGGCGTCGCAAAATTATACCCGAACAGCAACACGTTCTCCCGCAGCAACCCCAGCGACACCGACCGGTTCAGCACCGCCCCCGCCCAACTCTGCCCGAACGCCGCCGAATGCACCACCGCCCCCAACGACTGCCCCTCCGCCAATGCCGACCCGATCAGCCACAAATAAGGCAGCGCCCCCAGCAGCCACAAAACCACCCACACCGCCGCATCCCGCCAACGCAGCCGAGACCTCCACAGCCCCACCCCGCCCAGCACCAGCCACACCGCCAGCGACAACACCCCCATCATATGCGTCGCCACCGCCAGACCGTTGACCAACGCCAAACCATACACCCAACCCCGCCGGCCCGTCCGCACATACCCCACCAGACAACTCAACTCCCCCAACAGCAACGCCACGTACATGTCGTACGTCTCCGGCAGCGCCGCATGACGCCAATACGTATGCATCACCGCCAGCGTCACGGCCGACACCAACGCCGCCCACGCCCGCCCCGTCCACAGCCGCACCAGCAAGAACATACTCGCCACCCCCAACGCCCCCAACGCCGCCCCTACCACGTTCACCCGCCACGCCGGCTCACCCCACAAAATGTACTTGCCCCCGATCGCCACCAGATAAAACAACGGATGCGACAACGCCAGACCCAACTCACCCTCCACATCGTTGCCCAGCACCCGCCACTGCAACATCCCGCTGTCCTGCCATACCGCCCCCGGCGCGCACGTCCCCACGTACAACACCAACGCCCCCAACAACACCCACACGCTGCACCACCCCGGCGACGTCCACCAGCGCCCACGGCCCCCGCCCAATGCCCGCCCATCCGCACCAGCCCCCTGCTCCAATGCCTGCGCCCCCTCGCGACTATCTCCGAATCCTTTAGACAAGTTGCCCCCGTGCCCGCCGCACTGCCCGCACCAGTAACGCCGCCGATACGCCAGCCAACACCAGCACCATCAGCCAACCCGCCAACAACACCCCCCCCAACGCCCCCGCCCCCAAGAACCCCACCGCCTTGAACGGAAACCAGTTCACCGTATACGCCCGCTCCACCGCCTCCGGCGTGTAGTTCACCTTATAAAGGTAAGGCTCCTCCTGCGCCACCACCTCCGACGAAAAATCCCGCTGCCCCGTCACATGCCTGCCGATATTCACCCACCGCCCCACCAGGTGCGACTCCGACCAACGCCACACATAACCATCCGGAACAATCCCGTGGTTCGGCTGCTGCGTAAACTCCAGATTGAAATTATACGCCACCGACGCCAACTGCACCGCCACGCTCAGCCCCACCACCGCCGCCACCGCCCCACGCTGCCAATAACCCCCCAGCCGCTCCCACAACAACCCCAAAGGCAACACCATCAACCCCACCACCACCGCCTGATACCGCACCGACCACGCGTAATCCCCCGCCCAGGCCGTAAAGAAACCGTGAAACACAAAACTCCCCGCCACGGCCCCCAACAACCCCAACGCCAACGCCCGACTACGCCCCCACAGCCCCCACAAACCGATCACCGCCAACACCAGCACCGGATTATACAACACAATACCCTTGCCCGGACTCACCACCATCGCCGCCAGCGTCCCCATCGGCTCACTCTCAAACAACCCATGCCCCCCCAACGCCGTCGCCAACGCCAGCCCGTACCCGCTCTCCAGCACCCCCCCGAACCGCGCGTAATTGTACCACCCGATCACCCCCAAAAAGGGC
>CAYNXW010000109.1:0-8491 GCA_964401265.1 uncultured Pirellulales bacterium
AACGTGTTTGTTCTGAGGACGTAAACCATGCCTTCGTCTTTTTCGTAGTCTTCTGTTGATGGAGCTATGTCCTCCAGTTCATCCATCAAGGATACCTTCATCGGTCGCGAAGCTTTGTCACAGAAAAAGGAATCATTGGTTCTTACAACGCTATAGATCTGTGCCAATAAGGCGCCATCCACATCCCTGTAATGGCCTCTGTTGACGTTGTTCAAGTGGGATTCGGTGCCATGAAAGTCAGGGTGCTCCGTCTTGATCTTGTCTCGTATTTCCTGCGGTGTTATGGGGTCGCTGTGTGATACGATAATTTGCTTTACTACATCGGTAAAAGTCATGTGTCACATCCTGAAAGGTTGGCAGAGTATTCACGAGTTAAGGCTTGGAGTGTATATTGTGTAGAATGTGGATTCAAGTGCAAAGTCCTTGGTGTGAAAGACAGGGGCGGGCTGGCGGTTGGTGCCCATGGCACGTTTGGCGTGTGCGGGCGGGGCGGGTTTGCTCAGCCGTAGACGGTGCGTAGTCGTGGGCGGGGTTTTAGGGTGAGGTGTTTGGGGGCGAGCTGTTTGAAGAGGGAGAGTTGTTGGGGGTGTCGGGCGTTGAACTGCTGGACCCACTGGAATCCGAACTTGTTTGCGCGGGTTTCCCAGTTGCCGGAGTGCTGCTTGGTTTTACAGAGAAAGTGCCAGCACTCGTGCCCGGCGACCCAGACGAGGGCTTGTTCTTCGGTGGCGATGAGTGTTTCTTGCCAGACGTAATCGTAGCCGCACTTTTTTCGGCGGTTGGGTGTGGAGCCGATGGGTTTTGCCAGTTGGAAGGGCAGGGGGAGTTTGTGGTGGATGGCGGCGACGACGAGGAAGTCGTGGTAGCGGCAGTAGCCGCTGAAGAATTGGTCGCGTCGTCGGTGTCTTTTGAGGTGTAGGCGCAGTTTGGAGGTGTCGTAGGCTTGGAGTTGGTTGGCGATCCAGTCGGGGGCCAATTGCAGGTTGGTGGCGTTGACGAATTCTTTCATGACAGGTTACGTTTGAGGCGGCGGTCTGAAGGTGTGTTGTGGGGTCAGTTGCGACGGATTTTCATACGGCCGGCCTGGAGCGGTTGTCGGGCTTTGGCACCCTGGAGGTAGGCTCGGGCGCCGAAGAAGAGGCAGGCGAGGACGGCCAGGACGGTGATGATGAGGATCATGCCGGGCAGTTGGTGGTAGAGTTGCGGTTCTTCGGGGTCGGGTGCTGGGGCATACGCGTGGAGGATTCGGTGGAGTCCGTAGGCGAGGATAGCGCCGAGGGCTGCCGCAGCGAGTGCCCATAAGATGAACCGTTTGAGGGCAGCGGGGTTTCGTTGACGCTTTGGTTCGAGAGTTCGACGGCGTTTCATATACTCAATGATAGCAGAAGCGGTTGGGGCAGGCACGGAAAAACCGGGCGGATGTGCAGGGGCAGTTGAGGTGGTGATGTGTGTAACGTTTTGTGTTGAGGGCATTTACGGGGTTATCGGTCCTTAGGAAGTAGTTGCGTTGGAGGTATGGTTGGCTAGGGCGGTGGGTGCGTGTTTGTAAGGGGGGGAGGGATTTTCGTGCTAAGCGGTGGTTTTGTTTGTGCCGATTTTTTGCAAGTCACTATAATTCCGCTTGGTGAGGGTGAAAGTGAGGCGAGAGTCGTTGTTAATAAAAGTGGCACAAAGATTTGTGTTGAGGTGGTGGTTGGGGCCGATAATGGTCCTGGGTAGCGGTTGCGTGGAGCGGGGGGGCCAGGCCATGGGGTTGGTGGCGTTGGAGAGCGCGGACCCGGCGGTTCGGGTGCAGGCGATCAAGTGGGCGGGGGAGCAGGAGTCGCAGGAGTCGTTGCCTTTGTTGGTGGATCGTCTGATGGAGCAGGACGCGTCGATCCGTTTTTTTGCGATCATGGCTTTGGAGCGATTGACGGGGGAGACGCTTGGTTATGATTACGCGGGTTCGGCGTCGTCGCGTCGTGAGGCGGTGGGGCGATGGCGGGAGTGGTTGGAGCGTCGCGGGTCGCGTGATCAGGAGTGAAGCGAGGTGGTTGTGTCGGAAGGTTTTGCCAGAGAAGAGGGGTGTGAGGCGGCGCGGGACGTGGCGATGTTGATCCCGGCGCGGGCGGAGTATTTGTGCGTGGTTCGGGCGGCGTTTGCGAAGATGGCGGAAGTGGTGGGTTTTTGTTGCGAGGAGGCGGAGCGTTTGACGCTGGCGTTGGAGGAGGCGTTGACAAACGCGATCAGGCACAGTTATGGCGGGCCTTGCGAGCGTCCTATTTCGGTGAAGATGCATCGTGTAGGGTGTGGGGCTTGCCGGGGCGAGGCGTTGGAGGTGGTGGTGCGTGACTATGGTCGACAGGTGGATCCTGCGACGATCAAGGGGCGGGATTTGGACAAGGTCGAGCCGGGGGGGTTGGGGGTGCATATTATCCGGTCGTTGATGGATGAGGTGGAGTATTCTCGGGGTGAGAGGTGTGGCATGCAGCTTCGGATGGTGAAGTATGTGCCAGCGCGGGCGGTAGAAGAAGAAACGGACCAGTCCGCGGGCAGCGGGCTCTAGAGACGTCAGGCGGAGTGATGGAAGAATCAGGCGGGATACAGGGCAGTGTGGTCAAGAGCGTGCGGCGTGAGGACCGGGCGTCGGTGTTGGTGTTGCAGGGCGACGTGGACTTGCATCAGGCCAATACGTTGCGCACAGCGTTGTTGGAAGTGGTGGCGGACAAGCCGAGTGTGTTGGTGATTGATATGGGGGAGGTGAACTTCATGGATTCGTCGGGGTTGGCGACTTTGGTGGAGGCGTTGCAGTTGACGCGGCGTAACGGGGGCCAGCTTCGGTTGGCAGGGTTGGGGCGTCGGGTGCGTAGTATATTTGAGATAGCGCGTCTGGATACGATATTCGAGGTGTATGAGACGCAAGGCGAGGCGCTGGCGGAATGAGTGCGTCAGCGCGGGAGAGTCAGCAAGGTTTGCGCAGGCGGGGGGTGTTGATGGCGATAGGGTCTTTGGGGGCGCTGACGTTGGGTTACGCGGGCAGGCTGTTTCGGTTTGCGGGTGGGATGTCGGTGTTGCTGGGGGCGATGCTGGGTGATTTGTGGGTGGTGCTGGTGTTGCGTCGCTCGCGTTTTCGCGGGGAGCACGTCTTGTCGCAGATGGTTCGAGTGGGGGTGCGGGCGATCGGGATCATAGTGTTGGTGGGCTTGGCGATTGGGGTGATCCTGCCGCTGCAGATGTATCCGAAGCTGGATGAGTTTGGCCAGGCCGAGCAGATTGCGACGGTCAACGCTATAGCGGTTTTCCGCGAGCTGGGGCCTTTGCTGACGGCGATCGTGCTGAGCGGTTTTGCGGGCGCAAGCATTGCGGCGGAACTTGGCTCGATGGTGACGGCTGAAGAGGTCGAGGCCCTGGAGGCGATGGGGCTAAAGCCGGTCAATTTTCTGGTGATGCCGCGTCTGGTGGCGACGGTGTTGATGATGCTGATGCTGACGGTCATCGCGGACGTTGTCATGATCGGCAGCGGTTGGTTTACCGGGGTTCGGCTGGGGATCGATCCGGATTTGTACTATCATTTGACGACGGAGGCGGTGGACTTGACGGGTTTTGGCACGGGCCTGGTCAAGGCGGGCATATTCGGGGTGCTGGTGGGTCTTATCGCGTGTTATCTGGGGCTTTCGGTCAAGCCCTGGCAGGGCAGCGAGGGTGTCGGACGGGCCACAACGGCGACCGTGGTGTATTCTATCGTGGCTATTATCGGGGCGGACGCGGTCTTTACGATAATCTTTTATGCGTATGGGTTGTTCAGTTGATGATGGCGTCAGATGCATACACATCCGCAGGCGACAAAGGCGAGCAGGGCTCTGGCCGGGCGGCGACGAGTCGCGAGCCGATGATATCGATTCGGGGTTTGAACAAGCGGTTCGGGTCGCAGCGTGTCCTGTGCGGGATTGATCTGGACGTGCTTGCCAGCGAGATTATGGTCGTCATGGGCGGGAGCGGCTGCGGCAAGAGCACGCTGTTGCGGCACATGACGGGGCTGATGGAGCCCGACGAGGGTTCGATCCGTCTGTTGGGCCAGGACATTACGCAGTTGAGTGATGAGGCTCTGAAGGAGCTGCGCAAGCGTTACGGCATATTGTTTCAGTCGGGGGCGTTGTTCAATTCGCTGAGCGTGGGGGAGAACGTGGCGTTGCCTCTGCGTGAGCACACGAATCTGGATGCGCGGACGATTGAGATCATGGTGAAGATCAAGCTGGAGCTGGTGGGTTTGCGTGAGCACACGGACAAGATGCCGGCGCAGCTGAGTGGAGGCATGAAGAAGCGGGCGGGGCTGGCGCGGGCGATTGCGTTGGATCCGCAGATATTGTTTTATGACGAGCCCAGTGCGGGGCTGGACCCGGTGACGTCGGCGCAGATTGATCGGCTGATTATCGACTTGACGCGCAAGCTCGATGTAACGAGCGTGGTGGTCACGCACGAGATGGATTCAGCCTTTACGATTGCAGATCGGATGTGCATGCTGGATAAAGGGGTGGTGCTGAAGGTGGGCCCGCGGAGGGAGTTTGAGTCGCTGCGTGATGCGTCTGTTGAGTCGCTCAAGTCGGAGCGGGAGCTTCTGATTCGGCAGTTTTTACGAGGCGCCTCCGAGGGGCCCATTACGGACAGGCAGCAGAGCAGCGGGTATGCGGAAGATTTGTTGTTAGAGGACATGCAAGGGCAAGAACGCTGAGGGGAACGAGTCGGGAAGTGAGAGATGGCCAAGAAACATCATAACGAGGTGGCGGTGGGGGCGACGGTTCTGGTGGTGGTGGCGTTGACGGTTTATATCGTGGTGGCGTTGGCGGATTGGAGCGCTTGGTTGCAGGCCAAGCAGCGAATTAGCGTAACGCTGCCTTATCAAGTGGGGCTCAAGGGGCTTACGAGCGGCAGTCCGGTGCAGTTGGGTGGTGCCAAGGTGGGCCAGGTGACGCAGACGGGGGTGCGGGCCGATGAAGGGTGCGGGGCGGCGGTGTATTTCACGATGGAGTTGCCGGCAGGTTACGTGTTGCGGCAGGATTGTCTGCTGGCCGCCCAGAGCAATATGTTGGGAGGGCAGGCGTCATTGGCGATCAAGGATCTGGGCAGCAAGGGCGCGCGGATCGAGGATGGCCAAACGGTGTCGGTGGCGTTGGAGGGAGGCATCAGCGAGACGATGGATACGGTGCGGCGAGAACTGGACGCGAAGAATCCCGAGAGTCTGATGCACTACTTGAAGTACGAGTTGAATCGGGCGAATGAGGATTCGGTGATGGCGTCGTTGGTGGCGACGGGGGAGCATTTGCGGCAGACGGCGAAGAAGCTCGACGAGCAGTTGACGCTGAATCCGGAGCGGGCGACGTTGATGGTGAAGGTGCATGGGGTGCTTGGGCGGCTTGAGAGTATTGCGCGGCGAGTGAACGAGCAGTTGGACGGCCAGCAGGACGGGGCGGCCTTGGCGAAGATACACACGGCGTTGGACAGTCTAAACGGGAGTCTGGCGAATATCGAGCAGGTGGTGGGAGTGACCAAGCCTGACGTGACGGCGACGGTGGCGTCGCTGCGGCGGACGTCGGAGCAGCTCGAGGCGAGCCTGCCGGTGGTGTTGGGGCAGATCAAGGAGACGTTTGCGAATGCGAACGTAGCGATCGAGGCGGCGTCGCCGGCGATGGAGGATCTGAAGGTGCTGGTGGCCTCGGCGAAGGATACGGTGGTGGCCAACCGGGAGAGTGTGGATCGGATGATCGGCAATCTGACCGAGGTGAGTGTTAATTTCAAGTTGGCCAGTCGTGAGATACGGCGGGCGCCCTGGATGCTGCTCTACAAGCCTAAGAAGGGGGAGCTGGAGATACAGGGTCTAGTGGATGCGGCGGGGGATTTTGCGGTGGGCGCCGAGCGGCTGGACGAGACAACGCTGCGTTTGCGGGCCTTGATTGCCAGTGCCGGGGAAGCGGCGCTGGACAAGAAGCGTCTGGAGGCGATGCTGGCAGAGTTGGAGACTACGTTCGACCGGTTTAAAGAGGCGGAGGAGAAGTTCTGGGAAGAAGTGAAATAAGGCCAGCGCGACAGGTCAAGCCAGGGGATGTCTGGGCGTTTACGCTGCGTTTTGGGCGATTCAATCCCAGAGGACCATGTTGTTGGCGTGGACTGCCAGGCGGCGTTTAGAGGTAGCGTCAGTGTGGGCGTTTCTGGCGGCGAGGTAGTCGGCGATTTCATGGGAGGGCAGCGTTGCGATGCCTTTGGCGAAATCGTTGATGTCGACGACGTCGCCGGAGTCGAAGCGGCCCTTGATGGCGGTGACGCCGACGAGGAGGAGGCTCTTGCGGCATTTGAGGGCGTTGGCGGCTCCGGGGTCGATGAGGATGCTGCCTTGGGCGGGGCAGTTGAGTATCCATCGTTTGCGATTGCTGAGTCGGCGTTTGGGTAGAAAGAGGGTGCCGATGTCGGTTCCGGCGACGATTTTGGCGATGACGTCTTTTTCGCGACCATGGGCCAGGACGACTTTGCAGCCTCCCTGTGCGGCGATGTCAATGGCTTGGAGTTTGCTGAGCATGCCTCCGGTGCCGACGTGGGAGCCGGCTTTCCCGGCCATGGCGCGGATTTCGTCGGTGATTTCGTGGACGAGGGGGATGACCGGATCGCTGTGTCCGGGGCGTGGGCGGCGGCGGTAGAGGCCGGCAACGTCGGTGAGGATGATGAGCAGTTCGGCGTCCATTTTCGAGGCGACCAGTGCGGAAAGGCGGTCGTTGTCGCCAAAGGCGAGGTCGATTTCGTCGATGGAGACGCAGTCGTTTTCGTTGATGATGGGTACGATGCCCATGGAGAGAAGGGTGTCCATGGTGTTGCGGAGGTTGAGGTAAGAGCGGCGGTTGGAGAGAATGTTGTTAGTGAGCAGGACCTGGGCGACTTTTTGGTCGAATACGCTAAAGGCCTGCTGGTACTGGTGCATGAGGATGCTTTGTCCAACGGCGGCGCAGGCCTGTCTTGTTTTTACGTCAGTGATTTTTCCCGCGATACCCAGCGCGCCGGCTCCCATGCCGATGGCGCCCGAGGTGACAAGGATAATCTGTCGCCCCTGTGCGACGAGTTGTGCTATCTGGCGGGCGATGACGCGGAGAAAGTCGGTGTCGACGCCGCTGTTGAGGCTTAGCACATTGGTGCCGACCTTGATGACGAGGCGTTGTGTCTTGGTAAAGTTTCTCATAGGGGACACTTTTTATCGAGGGGACGGTGAGTGAAGGACATGTTGCCTTTGGCGTAGTCGGCGACCACGTGGTCGGTGCCCAGCAGTTTCCACTTGTAGGTGGTCAGTCCGTCGAGGCCGACGGGGCCGCGGGCGTGAATCTTGTTGGTGCTGATGCCGACTTCGGCGCCGAGCCCGTAACGGAAGCCGTCGGCGAAGCGTGTGGAGCAGTTCCAGAAGACGTTGGCGGAGTCGACCAGGCTCATGAAGCGTTGGGCGGTGTCTTTGTTTTCGGTGACGATGGCGTCCGTGTGTCGGGAGCCGAAAGTGTTGATGTGCGTCAGGGCGTCGTCGAGGTCATCGACGATTTTTACGGACAGGATGAGGTCGTTGTATTCGGTGCGCCAGTCCTGGTCGGTGGCGGGGGCACAGTCGATGATTTGTACGGTGCGGGCGTCGCCGCGAAGTTGGACGTTCGCTTGTTGGTAGGTTTGTTGGATCGTGGGCAGGAAGGTCGCGGCGATGGCAGCGTCAACAAGGAGGGTCTCGAGGGCGTTGCAGACGGCGGCGTACTGGCATTTGGCGTCGAGAGCGATGCGGCGGGCCTTTGCCAGGTCGGCGTCGCGGTCGATGTAAAGGTGGCAGATGCCGTCGGCGTGCCCGAGGACGGGAATGCGCGTGTTGTCCATGATGAAGCGGACGAAGGCGTTGGAGCCTCGGGGGATGATTAGGTCGATGTATTGGTCGAGGGCGAGCATGGCCTTGACGTCCTGGCGGGTCTCGAGCAGGGCGATCCAGCCGGGAGGCACTTGAGCGTGGACGCTGGCTTGTTCGATGATGTCGGCGAGGATGCGGTTGGTTTCGGATGCTTCGCTGCCGCCTTTGAGGAGAACGGCGTTGCCGCTCTTGAGGGCGAGGGTGGAGATCTGGACGAGGGCGTCGGGGCGCGATTCGAAGACGATACCCAAGACGCCGATGGGACAGGCGACCCGGTAGAGTTCGAGGCCCGCATCGAGTTCGAGGGCGTTGAGGGTGCGGCCCACGGGGTCGTCGAGTTTGATCAAGCTTTGGATGCCGGCGATGGCGTCGTCGAGTTTGGCCTGGTCGAATCGGAGTCTTTTGAGGAGGGGTTTGGCCAACTGTTCATTTTCGGCGCGGCGGAGGTCGTTTTGGTTGGCCTGGATGATTTGGTCCTGCCGGTCCCTCAGGGCGCGGGCGACGGCGGCCAGGGCGTCGTCTTTGGTTTGGCGAGAAAGAGAGGCCGTGAGAATGGCTGCCTGTTTGGCTCGTTGAGCAAGCGCCTCGATCACTTTC